>JAEURB010000456.1 GCA_016788435.1 Anaerolineae bacterium
ATATCGGGCGAGAAAGCCGCCTCGCGCCACTTCTCGCTGGCCGAAGCCCGCGCCGCCAGCACCGCAATTGCGGCCTTCCGCGCCGCCCGGTTCGGCTCGACCTGCAGCGCCTGTGCCACCTGTTTCGGGATGATCGGCGGCTCGGCGTCGGCCACTGCCAGCAGGCGTTCGAGCGCGCGTTCGCGGGCCGCCGCATTTTCGCCGCGCAGGGCGTGCAGGGCCGTCCAGCGGCGGGCGTCGTCATCCAGCTTGTCCCACCAGAACCCCACCTCGTGATCGTATTCCAGCGCACCGCGCAGCAGCATCTGCAGGCCGGACTCATCCAGCTCCAGCCCGTACTGTTCGGCGTGCGCGTACTCGTCGGCGATCAGGTTGTAATCGGTGACGCCCAGCACGAAGCGGCCTTGCCCGCGCGCATAGGCACGCCGGGCCTTCTGGTAAACATCCAGCACCTCGCGGCGGGCCAGTTCCTGCGGCGTGAGGGCTGGCACGGGCCGTGAGATCAGGCCGTCCAGCGGGCCAGTGATCAGTGCATCGAGCTCACCGCCAAGTGCCGCGTCTCCCTGGGGCAGCGGACGCGAGATCAACCCGTCCAGCGGGCCGGTGATCAGGGAATCGAGGTCGCGCAGCGGCGCTGACTCGGTGATCGGCCCGGTTTCCAGCCGGTCAATCGGCGCGGTCTCCTTGTCTGTCAGCGCTAGCGGCTTGGTCGTGATCAGGTCATCCAGCGGGCCGGTGATCAGCGCATCGAGCGACCGCGTTGCGCCTGATTTCGCTACGAGAGGCCCGGAAATCAGACCGTCAATCGGGCCGGAGATCAGCCCGTCGAGCGGGCCAGTGACGAACGATTCGAGCGGCGAGGTGGTGCGCCCGGCCGGCGTGGACGGCAGAACGCGCCCGGTTGCCATATCGAGGCTGATCGGAACACGCCCGGACATCAGCACGCCCTCGATACCACTGACCACGTCATTCATCGAGTCGGTGCGGTCGGCCAGATCGAGGCGGCTGGCGCGGCGCAGCACGTCATTCAGCGAATCAGGCAATCCCGGCCGCAGTGAACGCACATCTGGCAGGTCATCATTCTGCTGCAGCTGCTTGAGCGCCAGCGGATAGGCGGCGTCGTAGGGTAGCTGGCCGGTGAGCATGTGGAAGACGAGGATGGCGAAGCTGTAAATATCCGCTCGCCGGTCGAGTACATCGGCCGTCACTTGTTCGGGGGCCATATAGAGCAGCGTGCCACTGCCTGGGTTGGCAGCGCGCCCCTCGGGCCCGAGCATGGTCGCCAACCCGAAGTCGGCCAGATATGGCGACCGGTAGCTGTCGAGCAGGATATTCGATGGCTTGAGGTCGAGGTGAATGACCTGATTGGCGTGGGCGTAGGCGAGGGCCTGGCCGACCGCACGAGTCACGCGCAGCGTCTCCTCGACGGACAGCGGCCCCTCTTCGATCACGTCTTCCAGCGAGCCGCCCGACACGTAGCGCATGACGATGAAAAGCTGGCCGCTGTTCTCGCCGAATTCGTAGATCGGCAGGATGTGCGGATGTTCGAGCGCGGCAATCGTCTGCGCCTCGCGCTCGAACAGCTTGATCGGGTCCAGTTCCTGCGACAAGTCGCGCGCGATGGTTTTGACGGCGACCGTGCGGCTGAGGCGCGTGTCGCGGGCCGACCAGACATCGGCCATGCCGCCGCGGCCGATATGCTCGATCACGCGATAATGGCTGAATTCGCTGCCAACATCCATGCCCGAAGCGTCTCCGGTGCGAGGCTCAAACTGCGCCCAAAGTATATCCTCATTTCGCGCCCGCGCCGCAACCGATAGACTAGAGTGGGGACGGGAGTGAGTTTATGGCGGGCCGCCTGAAATGCGCTCAGCAATCCAGATGAAGGCCATTCGCGCTATTCTGTCTGCGCTTGTGTTCTGCCTGCTGCTGGCGGGTGGCAGCCGGGCGCAGGATACCGCCACCCCACCGCCGCGTGACCCCGCCGCGCTGGCTGCGCGCTTCCTCGGCTATGACGGCTCGCCGGTGGTACCGCCGCTGCCCGGCACCTACGCGCCGGGCGATACGACCACCTTCCTTGTGCCGCGCGCCGGCAGCGTTCAACCCGTGACAGTGACGGCGCGGCTGGCGAGTGGTTCGCCGGGAGTCTACGTGTGGGTGGATACTGCGCTCGAAGCCGGTGCGTCCAATCTTGTGAACCTCGCCCCCACGCTTGAACAGATTTTCAGCGTGCTGGCCCTGCGCGAGAACTATTACCCGCCGTTGGTGCTGGCCGGGCAGGGCGCGGTCAGCGTGCCGGGCGATGAACTGCCGGTGCCCGACGTGGACAACGACCGGCATATCCATGTACTGTTCACCCGCGACCTGGGCGAGGAGAGCGACTCGTTCGTGCGGACGGTGGACAGCCTCCCCGCGCCCTTTGCGCCGGATGGTGCCGGCAACGCCCGCGAAACCATCCTCGTCAATACATCGTCGTTTCCCAATGCGCCGCTCGCCGACGCGCTGTATCTGAACCTGATCATCAATGCCTACCAGGAACTGCTGGTCAACGCCGCCAATCCGGGGCAGGCCGCATGGCTGCGCGAGGCGCTGGCGCAGTCCGTTCGCAGTCGCCTGCAGGATGTTCCCTTGCCAGCCGCGCAGATCGCCGCTTACTACGACAACGCCGATCTCCCGTTATTCGCCCCGCCGCCTCTCGCCAACCGCCCGGCGGTCATCGGCGGGCAGCAGTTATTCCTCGCCTATCTCACCCAGCGCTTCGGGGCCGGTTTCGTGCGCGATTTGTGGTCGCGGCCCGGCGCCGGCATCGCGCCGCTCGAAGCCGCGTTGATGGCCGGGAATGTGACCGATCTCGTCACCGGCGCGCCGCTGGACTTGAACGCCGTCTTCGCCGATTTCGTGGTTGCCAGCCTGGCCAACGCCCCGATTGGCGACGGCCGCTTTATGCAAACGGTCGCGCCGGTGGGTGACGGCCAGATTTTGCGGGCCGAGCGCCTCGAGGCGGGCGGCAAGGCGCTCGGCCAGACTGTGCAGCCGTATGGCGTAGACGCCTATGCCTATCAATCGGCCGCTGGCGAAACGGTGACCGTGCGCTTTCGTGGCGATGACTCGAATAGCCTGCTGCGCCTGCCCACCGGGCAAGAGCATGATGATGTGTTCTTCTGGAGCGGCCGCGCGCCCGATACCAACCCCACGCTCACCCGCGCGCTCGACCTGACCGGCGTCGAGGCGGCCGAACTCACTTTCGACGCCGCCTGGGATCTGAGCGCGGGTTGGGACTACAGCTATGTCAGCGCGTCGGCTGACGGCGGCCAAACCTGGACGATCCTGCCCGCGATGGACAGCAGCGCCAGCAACCCGCAAGGCCTCGATTACGGGCCGGGCTTCACGGGCGTCAGCAACCCGGATGCGCCGCGCCCGTTCCCGATCCTCGGCGTGGCGATTGGCCCGGACGGTATGACCGCGGCCGAGGTCCCCGCTGGCACCCCGGCGGCGCTGGCTGGTTTGCGCGCCGGCGACATGATGATCGGCTACGACGGCCAGCCGTGGGACGGTGAGCCAAACGTCCTCGGGCTGCTGGCCAGCTACCAGCCCGGCGACACGCTCAACCTGCTCGTTCGCCGCGACGGCCAGCCGATAGAAATACCAGTCGTGCTTGGCACGCACCCCACGCGCCGGATTGAACCAGAGCCACTGTGGCTGCCGCAGTCGGTGGATCTGACGCCGTTTGCCGGGCAATCCATCTTGCTGCGCTTCGAAACCGTCACCCAGCCGGGCCGCGAGAGTGGCGGGCTGGCGCTCGACAATCTGGCGGTCGCGGCGCTTGGCTGGGCGGATGACGGCGCAGGTGACGGCTGGGCGCTCGATGGCTGGGCGCAAACGGTCAACACTATCCCCCAGCCGTGGCTCGTGCAGGCCGTAACGACTGGCAGCCTGACTACTCCTGCGCGCGTGCTGCCGCTGCTCGGCCCAGACGCCGCCGTATCCGATGGTGAATGGACAATCACGCTCACTCCCGGCGAAACGCTTCTGCTCACCGTCTCGGCTGTCAACGCCGATGCCGCCCGCCCCGCCACCTATAACCTGTCGCTGGAAGGCGGCTAGGGCGTGTCTGAAAAGGCCCTCATCCCCTAAGCCCTTCTTCGAACCGCTGTGTCTACGCGCGGCAAGTGGAGAAGGGGAAATTGCCTGGCGCGGCGCTTGTCTTCCCTCTCCACTTGGGAGAGGGACCGAGGGTGAGGGCAATAAGCGCATTTTCCCAACTCACTCCAGCCGCGCGCTCTGATTCGCCAGATCCGAACAATTGAGCTATTATTACACTGTTGGCAGAGGACGGAAATGCAATGACGGAAACTGTTGAAGCCTATGTCGCCAATCACATACCGCCCCACCATCACGCGCTGGTCGAACGGCTGCGCGCCCTGCTGCACGAGTGCGCGCCCGATGCGCGTGAGGCCGTTCGCTACCGCATGATTTGCTGGACGCAGCGCCAGATACTGGCCTATCTCACCAGCCGCGAGCAGGATGTCACGCTCGGGTTCGTGAATGGGACGCAGTTGGACGACCCGTTTGGCCTGCTCAAAGGGCGCGGGCGCGGGACGCGGCATGTGAAGATCAAGGATGCCGCAGCCCTTCCCGAAGCCGCCCTGCGCCACTATATCGCCCAGGCGCTCAAGCTGGATCAGACACCGGAGGACGCATCATGACCACCGCAGTCGAGGAATACATCGCGGCGAAGATCCGGCCCGAACAGAAGCCAATTGTAGAGCGGTTGCGCTCACTGATGCGCGAATGCGCTCCCAACGCCACCGAGCTCATCACCTACGGCATCATCGGCTGGAAGGGCCGCAAGATGCTGGCCGTCATCAGCCCGACCCAGAAGGACATCACCTTCGCCTTCTCACAGGGAGCAGCCTTCGAAGACCGTTTCGGTCTCCTGAAGGGTGAGGGTCACGTTTCCAAACACGTCAAAATCAAAGACGTGGACACGCTGCCCGTAGAGGCTATTCGCGATTACATCGCTCAGGCATTGAAGCTGGACGAGGCCTAGCGCACGCGCAAACCTGTGGCGCGCTGGCGGTTCTCCTGCTACGCTGGAGGCCATGACTGGTGCGAAACCGCGCGTTCCCAAACGGATCGTCTTTATCCTGCCCTGCTGCATTGGCGATGTGGTGCTGGCTACGGCCGCGCTGCAAGCAGTTCGCCGGGCCTACCCCGAAGCTGCCGTCGTTTGGGCCATCTCCAGTTGGGCGCGCCCGGTCATCGAAGGCCACCCGCTGATCACCGGAGTGTTCGATACCGGCCCGGCCGCCTTGCCTACCCAATCGCTGCGCGGCATCGCCCGCTTCGCCCGCGCACTGCGCCAGGGTAAGTTCGACCTGGCCGTGTCGCTGGTGCGTTCGCCGGCGATGAGCGCGGCCGTCGCGCTTTCCGGCATTCCGGTGCGCGCCGGGCTGGACAGCGGCGGGCGAGGCTTCGGCTACAACGTGCGTGCGCGAATTGACCCGAACGAGGCGCGTCATGAGGCCGATATCTACCTCGATGTGCCGCGTGCGCTCGGCCTCGAAGTCAGCGGAGTCGCACCGAACATTCCCGTTCATCCGGCCGATCAGGATACCGTGCGGGCGCTGCTCGAAGCGCAGAGCGTCGAACGCTATCTGGTGATCAATCCGGCCGGTGGGCGCAACCCGGGCATGGCTCTCGAAATCAAGCGTTATCCGCCGAAACAGATGGCCGCGTTAGCCGCGCGCCTCGCCGCTGATCTGGCCGCATCCGTCGTGCTGCTCGGCGGCCCCGGCGATGGCCCGCTGCTCGCTGAGGTGGCGGCGGCGCTGCCCAGTCCTCCCGCGCTCAAGCTGGCTGGACAATTGACCTTCGGCCAGATCGCGGCGCTCGCGCACGACAGCCTGTTCTATCTCGGCAACGATACGGGGTTATCGCATCTGGCGGCGGCGGCCGGCGCGAAGACGGCAGTCATCTTTGGGCCAACCGACCCCGCCCGCTACGGCCCCTACAACGACGAGGCGCTTACGCTGTGGAAGCCAGTCGCGGTCACGCGGCGCGGCGTGGCCGATGGCGCGCCGCAGGATTTCGACTGGGTGGAAGATGGCATCAGCGTCGAAGACGCCGAAGACCGTATCTACCAGTTTCTACACCTGTAGCGGCTACTCACCCGCCACGAGTGACCAGTAGCCGGTGTCGAAGCCGGGAATCTCGGTGAAGGCATATACGCGGCCGCCGGTTCCCTGCACGTAGGTCGTGTACGAAGTCCGGCCGCCCGCCTGCCGCGCCGAATCGAAACCCGTTTCGGCGGCCAACGCCCAGCCCAGGGGGCTGTCAGGCCCGCCCAGCGCGGCCCACAAGCGTCCGAACCCGCGCACCGGCGTCAGCAGCCCTTCCGGGGCGGCATCGGCCGGGTCGGCCATGCCCTCCACAAATGAATCCTGATAGACGCGCAAGCGGCTATCATCAGTCAGCACATAAATCTGGCGCGTATCGCCGAACCAGATCAGCGCGCCATGCTCGAACGGCTGGTAGACCGCGAACACAGTCAACGCTGGTTCTTCAGGGCAGGCCGGCAGCGCACCCTGTTCGCCCAGCCACGGCTGCGCGCAGGTCACGTTCACTGTCACATCGTCCGTGACGTTTTCGCCATCCGTCACCACCTCCAGCCGGAAGCGGGCCGGGCCGCTGCGGTGGAAGCCTGTTACGGAGAGGGAGCCTTCGGCGGCCGTGCGCTGCGCCAGCGCCGGGCGGCTGCACGGTGCGCTCTCATCCGCCGGGCAGGGGTAGAGATAGATTTCGCCGCCGCCCGAGCGCCAGTCCAATGTGAGCGTACCGTCGTTCAGGATGGCATCGTCACTGGCCGTGAACGAGCGAATGCGGGGGCCACCTGCGCTGTCTTCAGGAAGCGGCAGGCCGCGCACGGCGATAGCATCCTCCGGCAGGAAGATGACCGACCCGGCCGGCAGCACATCCGTTGCGTCGAGGCAGTTCAGCGCTGCGGCCTGCGCAGGCGTCACGGCCCGCGTGCCCGCCAGCAGCGCATCGAGCGAGTCGCCGGCGCGCACCATATAGGGCACGAATCCGTCGAGGACTGGCGCGGTGCAGACGCCGGCGCGGGCGTCATTTGAGGGAAGCGTGATGACCTGCGGCGTCGCAGGCTGCGCGAAGGGAACGGCCGGCGTCACTGGCAGGATGCCAGGCGTCCCGGTCGGCGTTTGCGCGAAGAGCGCCAGCGCGGGAAAGAGCAGCAGCAGGGTGGCCAGCGGCAGAATGCGGCGCATGAGGCTCCAGAGATGGGCGGAACGAGTCTTATTCCCTATCCTACCGCGCCGCGCTTCGTTCGCGGAGGGGCGGCGGGAGAACGGCGGGGAACAGAACCACACGCCAATCCTTCTGACGCACGGGATGCGTTTCCTGATAGTCACCGAAAAACGGAGAATCGCAGGGGCCTGATGCATCGTGCCCTGCACCCCTCACCCGGACTTCGTCCCCCCCTCAGCCCCGCTTGCGTGGGAAGATGGGGAACGAGGGGGTGAGGGGTATAGGGATGGAGGTGTTGTGAAGCGTGCCCGCTATCCGGCTGCCTGCGCCACCGCCT
Source organism: Anaerolineae bacterium (assembly GCA_016788435.1). Taxonomy (GTDB): domain Bacteria; phylum Chloroflexota; class Anaerolineae; order Aggregatilineales; family Phototrophicaceae; genus Flexifilum. The sequence continues at coordinate 7,604 of JAEURB010000456.1, forward strand.
GCTCGACGCTCTTCTCGGGGCTGATGCCGATCTGCTCGTCCGCGATGACACCGTGCTCGTCAATCACCCAGTGCGAGCGGATGATGCCCATGTACTTCTTGCCGTACATATTCTTTTCGCCCCACGCGCCCCATGCCTCCAGCACGGCATGGTCGGGGTCAGACAGCAGGTCATACGGCAGCTTTTCTTCCTGCTTCCACTTGAGCTGATCCTTCGGCGTATCGGCGCTGATGCCCAGCACAACCACGTTGGCGGCCGTTAGCTTGGGGAATTGCTCGCGGAAACCGCAGGCCTGCGTCGTGCAGCCGGGCGTGCCAGCTTTGGGGTAGGCGAACAGCACGACCTTTTTGCCACGGAAATCGCTCAACCGAACGGGTTGATTATCCTGGTTGAGCAGTTCGAAATCCGGGGCGGTTTGACCAATGGCGGGCATAAAATGTTCCTTTCCGATGTTCAACGCATAGCTCAGGGTTGCGGCGGTGTGACTTGAATGTTCACGGCTTCCAGCGCCCGCTTCACGCTGTCGCCGGGGGCAACCGGCACTTTCATGGCCACCATCGTACCCTGCTCGTCAATCACCCAGTAACCGCGCTGGATCATCGGCAGGCGTACCAGCCCCAGCAGCGGCAGGCCATATGCGCCCCACGCCTCGATGACGGCGTGTTCGGGGTCAGAGAGCAGGTCATATGGCAGCTGCTTGCTGCGCTTCCACTCCTCGAGCGTTTCGGGCGAATCGGCGCTCAGGCCGAGAATGACGGCATTCCGCGCGCTGATCGCCTCGAACTCGTCGCGGAAGCCGCAAGCCTGGGCATTGCAGCCCATCGTGTTGGCCTTCGGGAAAACGAACAGCACTACTTTCTGGCCGCGAAAGTCGCTCAGACGCACGGTCTTGCCGTCCTGATTGAGCAGTTCGAAATCCGGGGCCAGTTCACCAACAGCGGGCATGGATTGCCTCCTCCGCTTGTACTCGTTCACGCCAGAAATACGAGTATAGCGCCGCCGGATGAGCGCCCGCTGAACGCCGGAATGGCCAGCCGCCCGGCGTCACAGGCGCAGGGCGAACTCCGTAACCAGGCCGAACACCGCCTCGCGCTCGACATCCACCGGCAGGTTGTGGCCGCTGTGCTGAAGGGCAATCAGCCCCTTATCCCCGCTGGCGGCGCGGCTATAAATCCGTTCCCCGTTAGCGGGTGGCGCGGTGTGGTCGCCTTCGCTGTAAACGAGCAGCAGCGGAACCCGAATCTGTGGCAGCAGGGCGTCCACTTCCTGCGACAGCGCGTACAGTTCGGCTACCGCCGCCGTGGCCCAGCGGTCGTAGCGCATGCGCCCGATCACTGGTTCGCCGCGCCGGGCCTGCTCCTCGCGCACAATGTCATCCAGTCCGCTGCGATCCCTTTGATCCGTATCGCGCAGCACATATCTCAGCCAGCGGGCGTAACGGATTGACTTGGGGCCAAATTGAACGGGCGAAGCCATGACCGCTACTCCGGCCGTCTCAACTTCCAGTGACAGGCGCAGCGCAAGCAGCCCGCCCATCGAGTGCCCGGCCACGACGACGCGCTCACACTCGCCGCGCAGAATGGCATAGGCGTCAAGCAGCGCTGCCAGCCAGTCATGGCGGCGTACGCGGCGCAAATCGTGCGGATGGCTGCCATGCCCGGGCAGGCGTGGGGCCAGCGTTGTAAATCCGGCCTCCGCCAGATGCTGCGCCAGCCAGCGGACTTCCCCCGGCGAGGATGCGAAACCATGCACGACGAGGCAGCCCACCGGGCCACTCCGCCGGAAAAAGGGTTTGGCTCCCGGCATCAACCGCGCGGAATCGGTCATCACCCGCCTCCGTTGGCGCTCTGCAGCGCCTAAACCTCTGGAACGTCCACGCCACACTGGCCCGCGTTCGATGGGCAGGTGGCCGCCAGCGCCCCATTCAGATAGACGTTGAACGAGTCGCCGCCCCACACATAGACGATATCGGCCGACCACCACCCGCCGAGATCGTTGCAAACGGGCGGCAGCGGCGGCGCATCGGGGTAGGCCAGCGGGCGTAATCCAACGCACGAACCTGCCGGCAGTGCCGCCAGATTGAGCGCCGGGTTCGAACGCGCCCAGTAGCTTGAATCGACACTGCGGTTGTTGCCACTCATGGACAGCGTCGAGATGTTCACCGGAACGCCGGCCACGTTCGTCATCACTAGCGCCGAGCCATCCCAGCGCAGCAGCAAATCCACGCCGGTCGCGGCGGGTGGTTGGGCGGGCGGCGCGGTGGCGATGCTTGCCGCTTCAGTGGGTTGCAGCGGGGCGCTGGTGGCGGGCGGCGCGTTCAGGCGGGACAGTGCCTCGCTCTCCAGCACGAGATAGGTGAGCGCGTCGAGCAGAGCCACGCGATACGGCTGCACCTCGCCGCCGCTGAAGGTGACGGTCAGCGTATAGGCCGCTCCTTCATCCGCTGGCAGCACCAGCGTGCCGCCGCGCAATCCGCCCGAAAGCGCCGCCAGCGCTGCGCCCGTTTGGTCAGTGAGCGTGAACGCCGGGAAACCGGGCGCGCCGCGTGACGGCGAATCAATGCGGATGACCAGCCCGCCGTTCGCGCCCGTAATCGCGTAGCGCTGCTCCGGTATAGCCGCGCTCACCTCGCCGCTGACCGAGCCGCCGGGGTTCAGGGGCTGCGCGGGCGGGGCGGGCGTGGCGGTCGGCGCAATGGTGGGGGTTGGCGTCAGCGCGTTGACATCCAGCAGCGCCAGTGAGAAGACGCCTTGCGAGTTGTTGACGCCCTGCACCTGCACGAAGTAGCGGCCGGGGCCGGGCACGGCGAACTGACTTTCCAGCACGCGCATCCCCGGCGTGGCGCTGACAGTGCTGATAACCTGATTGTCGCTGCCAGCCGCCAGCAGCACCGGCACAAGCTGATCCGCGCTGACCTGAATACGGGCCAGCAGCGTCATCGGGCCGGCCGCCTCGAAGAAGAAGCTCGGCGCCGGGTCGCTGGCCGTCACCGCGCCTTGGGTCGTGCCGCCGATTTCGATGGAGCTGACCGTTTGCGCGAAGGCGGCTGGCGCAGTCAGCAGCAGGGCCAACAGAACGGTCAGGGCAGTCCATGCGCGCATTGGTGTTCTCCAAAGTAAGCCAGAGTTGAAAGTTGAAAGTTGAAAGACGTGCCTTTTGTGAAATCATTCCCGTTGAACGCAGGCGGTTTGAGGATTGCAATGCCTGGTATCGCGTGAGGCGACAATGAACCTCAACCTCCCTCAATCAGCGCACTTAAGCGGGGCGGGCGCTGCTCGCTCTTTCCGCAATCCTTACTCTGGGTTCAACAAGGGGCTTCAGCCCCTTGCGTAAGTCCCGGCTTTTTACTTCTTTCAACTTTCAACTTTCAACTTCTCTCCTCCAAAGATAGCATACTGCGCCTGCACGAATGAGGTTTCGCATGAGCGGCCTGCGTTTTCACGTCGCGCTACCCCCGCCGTTCAGCTTTGCCCATACGGTGAGCGCCGCCCGTTTCTATTCGGTGCTCGGCGTATTGCGGCCGGATGGCGCGTACCGCCGCGTGCTGCGTGTCGGCGAAACGCTGGCGCTGGCCGAATTCGCGCCCGCTGGCGAAGGCGTGGACGTGCGCCTGCTGGTGGCCAGCGGCCCGCTCGATGCGCAGCAGTTCGCCGCCCGCGCCCGCTGGATGCTGCACCCCGCACTGGACCTCGCGCCGTTCTACGCGCTGCAAGAGGCCGATCCGGCTTTGTCCCGCCTGATTGCACCGCTGGCAGGGCTGCGCGCTTTCCGGCTGGACAGCGCCTTCGAATCCCTGGCGATCACCATCATCGAGCAGCAGATCGCGCTGACGATGGCGCAGGCCGCCGAACGCTGGTTGATACGTACCTATGGTGAATCGCTGACTTACGAAGGGGAGGCTTACTACGCCTTTCCCCGGCCCGAGACGCTGGCCCAGCTATCGGTGGCCGACCTGACGCCGCTCAAAATCACCTTCATTCGCATCGGGCGCCTGCTTGAAATCGCGCGGGCGGTGGCTGATAACACGCTCGATCTTGAGCCGCTGGCCGCCGAACCCGACGCGCTCTACCAACGGATGCTGGCGCTGAACGGCGTCGGCCACTGGACGGCCTCCTGGGCGCTGATTCGGGCCAGCGGCCAGTTCCGCTACTTCGGGCAGGCCGATGTGGCCCTGCGCGCCGCCGCCAATCAGCACTTCGCCGGGTTGCCGGGGCGCATGGACGGCGGCGTGCTGGATGCGCACTTCGCCCGTTTCGGCGCTCAGGCCGGGCTGGCCGCCTTCTATCTGATCATCCGTTACGCTCACGACAAGGTGAAGCTGTGAGGCCGCTTCAACGCCCCGGTTTGCCGCCTGGCGCTGGTTCGGCGGGCGTACGCTCGGGCATGCCGGATAACTGCACGGCAATCGCCACTTGCCCGGCCGAGCCGCCCATCGCGTGGGTCAGCAGCACCGTGTACGTGCCGTCGGAAGGCAGCGGCACGTCCCGCAGCAGCGAGTCGAAATTGCCGCCGCCGTCATCATCCCCGGCCAATGGCTGACCAGACGGGCCGATCAGCACGATCAACGGGTCAACGGGATCGCCCGGCCGCGCGATAGCGGCGATGGTCGCGGTTTGGCCGGCCCGCCCTTCGAACGGGAAGACCAGCACCAGCCCCTCTTCAAGCGTGCTGAAAGCCGCCACTTCGGGGGTCAGCGGGTCGTTGCGTCCGATATTCACCCCAATCGCGTTGATGTACTGGAAATAGTCCGCACCGGCAGCAGTAGGGTCCTGAACCCGATTATGCAGCAGGGCGCGCTGGAGGTAGAGCGCCGGATCATCAGGCGTAAGCTCGATAGCTGTATCGAGGTCGGCGATGGCGGCGGCGTAATCTTCTTGCCCGGCGAGCAGGCGGGCCCGGCTGGCATAATTGAGCGCTGTGGGTTCAAGCTCGACGGCGGCGTTCAGGCTGGCAATCGCCGCTTCCGGCTGGTCGAGGGCCAGTTGAATCTGCGCCTGCGCGGTGAGCAGCGCGGCTCGGAATCCGGCATGATCCGGGGCAGTTTGAATAGCGTGCTCGATGCTTTGCAGCGCGTCCTCCGGCCGCTCCAGGCTAAGCAGGCTGAGCGCCTGGCCGAAATACGCCTGGCTCGACGCCGGATTCAGCGCGAGGTACAGGCTGAAATCGAGCAGCGCGGTGGAGTAGTCACCGGCTTCCAGTTCGCCGCGGGCGCGCTGGAAAACGTCCGCCGCCAGCCCGATGAAAGGCGTGGGCGTGGGCGGCGGCGTAGCCGGCTGGGCCAGCGCGGGCGCGACGGCCAGCAGCAGCAGGGGGAAGCATGCGATTATAAACTGACAGCGAAACCATCGCCGAGGCATTGGTCTTCTCCAGGAACGGCTTTCCACAGATTGCGCGCCGCCAGCACTTCCTTCGCGGGCGTGCGGTCGCCACTTGAACTGATCCGGCGCGGCGCATCGGTGAAGCGGATGTCGAAGCCTGACTGGATATAGAGTTTGACAATACGTTCCGTCGCCTGATTGGAGATGAGGACCGGCCCAGGGTGCTCGGCCAGCCACGACGCAAGCCGCACCTGATCGGGCCAGCCGAAGCCATCTTTCGAGTAATTGACGAACTCCACGTCATACGGCGGGTCGGCATAGATGAAGTCGGAGTCGCGCAGGCTGAGCTGGATGAAATCGCCGGCCGTGAAGACCCAGTGCTTCAGCGCCGGGGCATACTCAGTGAAGTCCGTCCGGTAATTGATCGTCTTATATCGGCCGAACGGTACGTTGTACTGCCCGCTCCGGTTGAAGCGGCACAGGCCGTTGTAGCCGGTGCGGTTCAGGTAGTAGAAAAGTTCGGCCGCCCGCTGGCTGCCTTCCTGCCCGCTGGTGATCAGATCGTTGAAAGCCGCGCGGTGGGCGTAGTACAACTCCGCCTCGTTGCGCATCGGTATCCCGATGGTCAGCCCGCGCTGCAGCCAGCGATAGAAGTTGACGACGTGCGCGTTGATGTCGTTGAGCAGCGCCCGATCCGGGTTCAGGCCCAGCGTCACGGCCAGCCCGCCGCAGAAAGGCTCGACGAAGCGCCGGTCATCGTGCCGCGCCCAGGTGGCCCGCAGTTTCGGCGCTAGCCAGCGCTTGCCGCCCGCCCACTTCAGCGGCGGTTGCTTCTCCGTTCGCTCGTGCTTCGTCTCTGGCGCGAGTGTCAACCCGTCCTCCAAACAACCCTCACCCTGGACTTCGTCGCGCCCCTCACTCCCACGCACCACGCTCCGGTGTTTCCCCTCTCCCCGCTTGCGTGGGAGAGGGGGCAGGGGGTGAGGGGCCATTTTTACTCTACTCTAGCCCACCAGCAGCGCCGACGTGCGGAACTGCCCCATCAGGCGGTCCACCTCCTCCGCCATCTTCTGCCGCCGTTCGCTCTCAGGCACACCATCCGGCTGAAGCGTGAGCCGCAGCATGGCCTCGATCAGCGCGTCGCGGTCGTTCGTGCCGTCCAGCAGGCTGATCAGCGCGCGCGCATTCGGCCCCAACTGCACGCGGTTCTGCCGCATATTGGTGACCATTTCGTGGCCGATGGCCTGATAGCGGGCGTACTTGCTGGCGATGGGGCGGTCGCTCAGGGTCGCTACATACGATGGCGGCGTGATGAAGAACTCGATCATGTTGATGCTCTTGCCGTAGAACTGCAGCAGAGTCGTGGCGATCCGGTTGGCGTCCTCTTCGAGCGTGGTCGAGGGGACGGCATAGGCATAGGCGCGTTCGCGGGCGCGGCGCACCAGATCGCGGAACGGGATGTGCAGGCCGTGAAACTCGGCGAGCGTATCCAGCGCCGCGATCATCACCACATCGGCCGTCGCAAACCCGATCTGGTCATTGCCCTGATAGTGAACGACGCCGTCATCGAGGCCTTCCGGTTGCGGGTCGCTGCGCTGAATTGAACTCTGCACGTAGAAGTTGGCGATGGGCAGTGGTGTGATGCTGCGCGAAAACTGCGCACTGTTGTGCACCAGCAGCGACGTGCGGAAGGTGCGATTCCGCATGAAGTCGAGATACTGCTCCATCTCGTCGAAGCTGTGCGCGACGGTCTTGAGCCACTTTTCTTCATCGGGCGCGAGGTTGGAGATCATGTTGCTGGGGAAGGCCGCATCGGCCAGGTATTCCAGATCATAGCCGGCCAGTAGTTGGACGATTTCGTGGTAGTAGAACGGCCGGCTGGTTTCTTCCAGATCATCGTGCAGCAGGACGTGGTCAGACTTGATCTGGAGATAGTCCTTGAGCGTGCCCAGTACTTCATGATAGGTGCTCATGAAGCGCGACCAGTCCGTGTCGCCCACAATATGAGTGGGCAGCGCCGCCATCTCGGCGATAATCTCGCGGGCCGCTTCCGCCTTCTTCCACGGGTCTTCGATATTGCGCGTGTGGTAGCGCATGATATCGGCCGAGATCAGCAGCGTGCGCCAGCCGGGATAGGTGTTGTAGCTGAGGTACGCGATGCCGTTGGGCGACAGATGGCGGCGGATGATGTCGAGCATCCGCTGGCGTACTTCTTCCGGAACCCACGAGAAAATGCCGTGCGCGATGATGTAATCGAACTCGCCAATCGTCTCTGGCACGTCCATGAAATTGAGCGCATGGAAGGTGATATTGGTCAGTCCCACCGCCTTGACGGTTTCGTCCGCAATCCGAATTTGCGCCTGCGCGTAGTCAACGCCGACGCAAACCGCTTGCGGATACTGGCTGGCAATCGCGATCAGGTGGCCGCCCGTGCCGGAGCCAAGTTCGAGGATGCGTGCTGTCTGAACGGGCGGGGGATTGAGGCCCATCAATGAGGCAACGACGGCCGCGCGGTCGGGGTGTGCGACCGCATAGGCGCCATCAGGATAGATGATCTTGTCGTAGGGGGTTTGCCCGTCACTCATGTTGCTGCCCTTTGCGTGAGAACCTGTATCTCGATTAAAGCGTGAACAGGATCGGCGCGCAAAGCGGGTGATGGACTATTAGCCGAGGGCAGGGCCGAAGCCCGGTTCCATCTCAAGCAGAGCGGCCAGCGCAGCGTCCTCGTTAGCGACGATGCGAACCGGGCGGCGCAGCAGTTTGACCAGCGCGGCCGCGACGAAGCCGTAGATCGAGTCGCTCACGATTATGATGTAGCAGGCGACGTTCTCAGACTGGTCGTTCGGGATGACACGTCTGAGTTCCGAGAGGCGGAAGGGAGCGCGGCGCATCGGCCGCAAGTCGGCGATAAAGTAGACCGGCGGCGTCCCGTCCTGCTCGATCATCCGGGCCGGAACGAGCGCAAACTCGCGAAGTTCATCGAGCGTAATGTCGGTATTGATGCGCGCCATCAGCACGCGGCCTGGCACGCGCCACTCACAGGTGAACGGCAAAATTGCGATGCCCTTCTTCGTACCCGCACACCCTCAATTGCAGGATACCGCGATTGATGCTCCGGCGCATGACGAAACTGGTGTGTGCCAGTAATTTTACGCCCTTGATCTGAGAGCTAATCGAGGCTGGCGGCCAGAACGGCCTCGCTGTTGACCGCTGCCGGCCTCGACTGATACTCGCTGGTGAACTTGCGGACGTCCACGCGGCCCAGCGCCCACAGTGATACGCCCAATCCAGCCAGCCCAATGACGAAGACGATACCGTACGCCGTGTTGGGCGAACCAGTCAGCTGCAGCGAGATATCGCGAACGATGCCGCCGCCCGATACGCCGATGCCGCGCGCGAAGGTCACGACCAGCGTCCAGAAGCCGAGAAATGCGCCAGCGCGGCCCACCGGGCTCATGTCCATCATCAGGCCGAGCGTGCCCACATTCCAGATGCCGAGGCCGACGCCAAGCGCCAGCAGACCCGGCGTCACCATCTGGCGCACATTGGCCAGCGCGCCAAACGCGAACATACCAAAGGCGACCATCAGCGCGATCACGCCCGCATAGCTCATGACCGTGTTCGTCAGGCGTTTGACGCGGCGGCTCAGTATCAGGCAAACGACCGTGCCGATGATGGCCGTCAGGCCCCAGTAGGCGGCGAAGCGGGTGGTGACGTGAGCCGGCATGCCGAATACATCGCCCGCGAACGGTTCGAGGATCAGGTCCTGCGAGAAGGCGAAGACCATCGAGAGGCCGAGGAACCAGAAGAAGTAGCGCGTTTGCCGGTTACTGAACGCCAGCTTCAGATCCGCGCGAATCGAACGGTTGTCAGCTTCGCCTCGCTCGTTCTGGCGGCCGGGCGCACTGGCGCTGCGCTTCTCTTCACCCAGCACCGAAATGAACCATAAGCCGCCCAGAATGACCGCTGCTGCGACGAACAGGTTGACCAGTGTTTCGGGGCTGAAGGACAGCGCGCCGCCACTTTCGTGTGCTGGCAGCATGATTCCGAAGACGATGCCGCCCACCATATAACCCACCAGCAGGAACGTCCAGACCACGCCAACCGCCCTTCCGCGCTGGGTGGGCGCGGCGCGGTCGTAGATCAGCGCGAGAAAAGTGCTGCCCGAAATGGCGTTGCCGAAGCTGAAAACCAGCAGCGCCAGCGCAATCCCGATCCAGCGCATGGCATCGGGCGGTGCGCCAGCTGCCAGTTGGCCGGTGACGACGCCCAGCGCGGCAATGCTGACCGCCATCAGGCCGCGCCCCAGCCAGATCCAGAACAGGCGGTGGAAGCCGAGAATTGTCCGCTCGTCAGAGATACGGCCCGCCCACATACCGAGCGGGGCGAGAAAGTAGCGCAGCGAAACCAGCAGCCCAATCGGCGTGGCGCTGAAGCCGAGGTCGCTGATCATCACGCGGTTCCAAACGCCGGTCGCCATCACATCGGCCATACCCGAGCCAAGATGGAACAGGCTGATCTTCAGGTTGCGGGCGATAGTGAGATTCGGCTCGGTACTCGCCGTCGCGGCCTGAGGCGCAATCTCTGCTGCAGACGGGGCAATCGTGGGAGTAGCAGTCATGAGAATCTCGCTGCTTTATATAGATTTACGGAGATTTGACCCGCGCAGTATAACGGTTTCGTCATGTGTGTCAATGGGGCGTGAGTGTAGGAAATGAAGTTGAAAGTTGAAGGTTGAAAGTTGAAAGCTACGCCTGGGGCGAATTGAGGGACGGGCGAATCAGATGTAATTGAGGGGACGAACGCCCAGTGCCGCCCGAGGCTGAAGCCATCGAGCTAAAGTTGCGCTCGCTGAAGCAGGCTCAAAAAGCCCCGTTCACGGGGCGCAGCTTTAGCCTGACGCCTTTAGGCTCAGGCGACGACATATCCCGCGTTTTCTCAACGAGAGCAGTTTGATTTCACATGAGCGTTGCTTTCAACCTTCAACTTTCAACTTTCAACTCTACCCTCACCCCGCAACGTTCAATTGCCGTAACGAACTGCGTTATACTGGAGATACAGAGTAATTTGGCAGGAGGAGAATTGGCTATGGAAGTCAGCACGCCCGTTGGTTATCAGAAGATCCTGGTTCCGCTCGATGGCTCAGGCTGGTCGCAGCGGGCCATCCCGCACGCCGTCAATCTGGCGCGGATGCACGGCGCACAGTTGGTGCTGCTTCATGTTTTCGTCCCGCCCTCGCCAGAGTACGTGCCGGAGTTGGCGTTGGCTGGCCAGGCGGAACAGTTTGAGAAGCTGCGTGGCCAGGCCAAAGAATACATGCAGATCGTCGTCGCGCAGTTGCAAACCGAGGGCGTGAGCGTAACCGGCGAGGTGCTGGAAGGCTTCGACGTGCCCGGCCTGATCGCCGATTACGCCCGCCACGAACACATTGACCTGATCGTGATGAGTACGCACGGCCGCAGCGGCATCGCCCGCCTGATCTTCGGCAGCGTGGCGAGAGGTGTGATGGATCACTGCAAGGTGCCAACGCTCCTCATCCACCCGGACAAGCAGGACGTGCCAGCGGAATAGACGTTACTGCATCACGAAGGCACAAAGAACACAAAGGCGCAAAGGCAGGAGCATTTCTTCTTTCTGGCCTTTGTGATCTTTGTGTCCTTTGCGTTCTTTGTGTTTTCT
>JAEURB010000473.1 GCA_016788435.1 Anaerolineae bacterium
CGCGTGGGTGCGCGGCGTCCGTCCGCGCACCGTTCGCGGGGGTGCAGCCATCACCGCCGGGCAGGTGGTCTACAAAAACACCGCCACCAACGAGCACGAACTGGCCGACGCCGATACCGATACCGCCAGCGAAGTCGCCGGTGTGGCCATCAGCGACGGGCAGGATGGCCGTGACATGCTCATCGCCCCGCCCGGTGCCGTCTACAACTGCGGCTTCACCACCATTGCCGGCACCATCTACGTCCTCTCCACCACCGCCGGGGGCATCGCGCCGGAGGCCGATCTCGCCACGGGTGATTTTGTCGTCGTGCTCTTCGTGGGCAACGGTACCGCCGTCGTCGAACTCATCGCCAAAAAGGGAACCGCTGCACACGCCTGATGGTTGCCAATCGCCAATCACCACGCCCCGGCACGGTCACCGATCTCATCAACCGGCTGCTCGACAAAGGGTACAACCAGATCGCGCAGCCGGTCATCGATGCCATTGCCTCGTCCGTCAACGCCGGCCTCATCCAGCGCCGCCTTGCCGATCTCGACGCCGAAGCGCAGCGGCTGGACGAGCTGGGCGAGCGCCTCACGCCCGATAACCCCGTGCTCCGCGCCTTATTGGCCGATCTCGAAACCACCCTCCGCCGCGATGCCGCCCGCATCAACGACGCCAGCGAGCCGCTCCAAGCTGCCGCCAGCACCGCCGCCGCCACCATCCAGCGCCAGCTCGCCTTGCCCGGCATGACCAACGCCCAGCTTCGCGCCATCGGTATCGGCTGGAACGTGCCCGATCCGGAGCGCGTCGCCCGCCTCGTCACCTACGCCCAATCCCCCGCGTGGGCGGCCCAGCTCCGCCAGTACGGCCCCGATGTACTGGCCATCGTCAACAATCAGGCCATCCGCGGCAGCGTCGCCGGCTGGGGATCGCTCCGCACCGCCCGCGAGATTCGCGGCATGACCGAATCCATCCCCGCGCATCAGGCCAACAACCTCATGCGCACCCTCAACCTCACCAGCTACCGCGACTCCGCCGCCATCCACCAGCAGGCCAACCTTGCCATCGCCCAACAGGTCATTCGCATCGCCGCCCTCGATCTGCGCACCTGCCTCTCCTGCGTCGCCCAGCATGGCATGGTCATCTGGGACTCGTCGCGTGATGTCAACGCCCCCGTTCCGCGCGTCAACGACCACCACTCTGGCCGCTGCACCAGCATCATCGTCGTCACCGGTCGCGCCGTCAACATCATCCCCGGCCCGCAGTGGTTCGCCTCCCTCTCCCCCGAACGTCAGGCGCAGCAAACCAGCTTCGCCAGCTCCCCCGGCAAGCTCGAAGCCTACCGCAGCGGCCAAGTCCAGCTTGCCGACTTCGTCCACCGCTACGACGACCCCACCTTCGGCCCCATGCTCCGCGAAGCCTCGCTCGCCGGTGCGCTCGCCCACGCCGAATAACCGCCGCATATTTTCGCCCGTTCTTTGGAATAATTTCCGTTCGTTTTTTGTCGGGAAATGAAAAGAGCCGGTCGACCGACTCTTTCCACACTGCCATCATTAAAAAAGTGTAGAGTTGCGGAGGATGGATTTGAACCATCGGTCTTCAGGTTATGAGCCTGACGAGGACAACCACTCCTCTACCCCGCATCATCTGATACTGCCTGAATAGGGTGAGCGGGACTTGAACCCGCACGTCTTGCGACAGAAGGCTTTAAGGCTTCCGTGGCTGCCATTTCACCATCACCCTGTTGTTAAATGAGGCGACTAGCTGCGACGGCTGCTAGCTCATTAAGGTAATGCCCGCTCCG
>JAEURB010000144.1 GCA_016788435.1 Anaerolineae bacterium
ATACATTGCACGACCATCGGGCGGGGTTGGAGGATCAGTTGACCGTTACTCGTTCTGGCCGAACCGGCGCATAGTGACGCGGTCGAGGATGCGCTCGGTGACGCAGCGGCCCTGGCGCAGCCCGTTTTCGATGGCCTGGCGGAAGTGGATGCCGCCGTACATCCGCGAGAAGGCCGCCTCGGTCGCAGCCGCCTCGAATGAGGTATACGAGCGGGCTTCGGCCACATCGTCATGCGTGTGGTCGGTGAAGGCGACCGCGCCATAGAGCGAGGTCAGCATATCGGCGGCGGCGGCCGAAGTCACCGAGTGGCCGCTAGGGTATTCGGGGAACGACGGCGACTCGACGTAGGGCTGCCAGCGCGGGTCAATGAAGCGCTGAATGTAGGTGACCGGGCGCAGCAGGTTATCCTGATATTTGAGCGACCAGGTGGAGATGAACGTGTCGGCGAGCGTCATGCCGAGCATGCCGTAGATTTCGGCGGCCTGCGCCAGATTCAGGTCGAGCTGCTCGATGACTTCGCCGCCGATCCGCATCCAGTGGCCGGCCGGTGCACCGGTCACGCCGGGCGTGTCAATCCACCATTCTGCGATGGCGACCTGTTCTGGCGTGAGCGAGTCGCCCACCGTCTTGACTTCCAGCGCCTGCTGATAGAACGTCGAGTCCGGGTCTTCGCTGTATGGCGCATTCATCGGCTCGGCACAGACATCGGTATAGCTGAGCGCGAACGGGCGCAGGCTGCCCCAGTACGGCTCGACCGGGGGGCGGCCCTCGGTCGTTGGCACCCACAGCGCGGGATGGCCGGTGGGCCGTTCGTAAGCGGCGGTGAGCTCGCGGGTGCTATCGAAGCCGTCATCCTGCGCCCAGGCCAGAAGATCCGCGCCGATGGAGTCGCCGAGGCCGAGCGAGGCATCAATCATGGCGTCGTCGCCCGTTGCTGCACGCCGATCTGCCACCTGCCGGTCGTGAAGAGCCGTGAAGGCCGCCCCGGATTCCTCGCTCATCAGGCCCTGCAGGACGGCCCGCATCGCGGCCGCGCCGACGGCAGGCCAGTCGAAGACCTGATCGGCATTGGGGATCGGCAAGTCTGGAAAACCGTTTAACTGGCCCGCCAGTGACAGGTTGAGGGGCATGCCCGATACGAGCGCCTCGTAGAGCGTGACGCCGGCGTAGGCGTAAATCCGCGAGGCCTGTGGCGCATTGATGGCATCGGCCTGCACCCGCTCGTAGAGCAGGTTGATCCATTCCTGCGCCATCTCCGGCCCGAATGATTCGGTCAGCGCCTCCACACTGGCGGGTGCGCTCGACAGAAACGGCGCGGGGAAAATCGCCAGTTGGCCGTCGCCGAACCCGCCAACCAGAAGCTGCGATCCATCGGCGCTGACGGCCAGAGCGGTGACCGCACGACCTTGCGCCGGAACGCCGATATCGCCCAGCCAGGTCAGAAAGCCGGTGGCGGGTTCGAGCGTGAAGACACTGATTGGCGTAAGCACGCTTCCCTCCAGCGTCCCCCGGTTAGCGACGTAGAGCCGCGACCCATCTGGTGAGAGAGCCAGGGCGGTTGGTGAGTAACCCGGTCCGCCGAGCGGGAAGGGCGAGCCGTCAATGTGGGCCAGCCTGCCGCTTTGGTTCGAGAGTACGGCCAACGTCCCATCATCGAGCAGCGCAAAGACGAATTGGCCGCCGGGCGAAAGGGCAGCATCACGCACGCCAGCGGGCAGATCGGCCGCCAGCGCGATGGGTTCGCCCGGCGCGACCGGTTCGACATCCTGCGCGAGGGCAGGCGGCAGCGCCAGGCAGGTTAGCAGAATGAGGATAAGAACAAGCAGTAAGCGGCGCATCGTTATCTCCGGCCGAAAAATTAATGCTGCATGGCAGGACTATAGAGCGATGCACGAGAGTTGCAAGGAGCGTGAGGCACCCAAACCTCACCCCCGGCCCCCCTGTCAGGGGTAGGTATTTAATGGTTCAGGCAAGAGGTGATGCCGGATTGCCACCCCTCACCCCTTGATCCCCTCTCCCACGCAAGCGGGGAGAGGGGAAAACAGCGCGCGCACGAGAAGTGACCAAGGCCAGGTT
>JAEURB010000034.1 GCA_016788435.1 Anaerolineae bacterium
CGAATAATCTGCCGCAGTCGCCGTTCTTCAACAAGAACGCCCAGCGGCAGTGGATCGTGCTGGGCGTCGTGGTGCTGCTGATGTTCATCGTTATCTTCGGCCAGCCCAACAATGTGCCGCGCAGCAACCGCATCACGCTGGATCAGTTAGCCTCACGCATCGAATCGGGTGACGTGCAGGCCATCGCGGTTCGCGGCGGCAGCGACGTTTTGATCACGTTGGACAACGGTACTGCGCTGTACTACTACAAGGACCCGCAAACCGACCTGCTCGGCGCGCTCCAGAGCGTTTATGGCCTGACGCCCGCGCAGTTGTCCGCCTTCGAATTCGCCGAGGTGCAGGGCGATAACACATCCAGCCTGATGCTGCAGCTCATGATCGGCATCATTCCGACCATCATCATCGTCTGGCTGCTCTGGCGCATGATGCGCTCGGTGCGCACGGGGCAGGATCAGGCCATGAGCTTCGGCCGCAGCCGTGCCCGCGTCGTGCGCGATGTCGAGCGCCCGCAGGTCACCTTCTCTGATGTGGCCGGCGCGGAAGAGGCCAAGCAGGAATTGGCCGAAGTCGTCGAGTTCCTCAAAGAGCCAGAGAAGTTCATCCGCCTCGGCGCGCGCATCCCCAAGGGCGTGCTGATGGTTGGCCCGCCCGGCACCGGCAAGACGCTGATGGCCCGCGCCGTGGCTGGCGAGGCCGGCGTGCCATTCTTCAGCATTTCCGGCTCGGAGTTCGTCGAGATGTTCGTCGGTGTCGGCGCGAGCCGCGTGCGCGACCTGTTCGAGCGCGCCAAGGCCGAAGCCCCGGCCATCGTCTTCGTGGACGAAATTGACGCGGTCGGCCGTCATCGTGGCGCGGGCCTCGGCGGCGGGCATGACGAACGCGAGCAGACGCTCAACCAGATTCTGGTCGAGATGGACGGCTTCGAAACCGGCACCAACGTCATCATCATCGCCGCCACCAACCGGCCGGATATCCTCGACCCCGCCCTGCTGCGCCCGGGCCGCTTCGACCGCAAGGTCATCATGGATAACCCGGACGTCAAGGGCCGCATTGATATCCTCAAGGTGCACTCTAAAGGCAAGCCGCTGGCCGCCGATGTCGATCTCGAAGTCATCGCGCGCATCACACCCGGCTTCTCAGGCGCTGACCTCGAAAACCTGATCAACGAGTCGGCTATTCTGGCCGCGCGCCGCAACAAGAAGTCCATCGGCATGAGCGAGATTCAGGAGGCCATGGAACGGGTCGTCATGGGCCCCGAGCGCAAAACGCGCGTCATGTCCGACCTCGAAAAGCGCAAGGTCGCCTATCACGAAGCCGGCCATGCCGTGGTGCAATACTTCCGCGAGTACTCCAACCCGGTACACAAGATCACGATCATCCCGCGCGGCCGCGCGGGCGGTTACGTGATGAGCCTGCCGGAAGAAGACGTGTTCCTGCGCTCGCGTGAGCAGTTTGAGGATGAAATCGCGGGGCTGATGGGCGGCCGCGCGGCGGAAGAGCTGATCTTCGGCCAGTTCACGACCGGCGCCAGCTCGGATATTCAGGCTGCGACGGCCCGCGCCCGCATGATGGTGACGCAGTTCGGCATGAGCGAAACACTCGGCCCGCGCTCGTTCGGCGGCGGCAGTGGTTCGCTGTTCCTCGGCCGCGACCTGTACGAGCAGCGCGATTACAGTGAGCAGGCCGCCGAGGATATTGACCAGGAAATCAAGCGCATCGTGCAAACTGGTTATCAGCGCGCCAAGGCGACGCTGGCCGAGCAACGCGACAAGCTGGAACAACTGGCCAAGCTGCTGATCGAGGTCGAAACGCTCGACCGCACGCAGTTCGAGGCGCTGATGGCAGGTGAGGAAGTACCCGGCCTGATCAAGCTGCCGCCGATTCCCGCGCAGCCCAGCGTCACTCCGCCGGCCCCGGCCCTGCCGCCCACACCGCCGCCAACGCCCAGCGCGCCCCCGGCCCCCGCGCCGGCCACCTTCGACACCGGCGGCGAGGAATAAGGCCGGTATTCAGCAAGCTGAAGCACTCCGTGGGCGGGCCGAGTGGCCTGCCCATTCTATTTCATCGCCCGGCCAGCTTTGTAAACTCGGATTTTACACCCGGCCAATACGCCACTCATCATTCAATCCCATACTAAGGGGCGTTCGGTGCGGCAGCGTACGGCAGACCGAAGCGCCATGCCCTTGCCGCCGCGCAACGGAGGAAGACAATGCGTAAACCGATTTCACTCATTACCAGCGTGGTCGCGCTGGCGTTGGTGGCCGTTCTGGCCTTTGGCGCGGGTTCATCCACCGCTTCAATTCAGGCGGCCGAGCGGGCCAACCCCGCGTCGCAACCAGCCGCGGTCACCACACCCATATTCGTGACCGACAGTGAGCGAATTCTTCACGACTTGTACAACCGTCTCGCGCCGTCGGTGGTATCCATCAATGTCGTCGCCCGGTCCAGCGGCAATACCCAGAACCCGGCCATGCCGTCCGACGGACTGATTGAAGCGACTGGAACCGGCTTCGTGGTGGATACGCTCGGCCACATCGTCACCAATAACCACGTCGTGGATGGGGCGACGCGCATTGAGGTCAATTTCTTCGACGGCCGCATCGTGCGCGCCGAGATCGTCGGCCTTGATCCGGATAGCGACCTGGCGGTGATTCAGGTTCAGGATGTACCGGCCGAGGATCTGCACCCCGTAACACTCGGCGATTCGGAAAACCTGTATGTGGGCCAGGAAGTCGTCGCCATTGGCAGCCCCTTCAACCAGCCGTGGACGCTGACAACCGGCATCGTCAGCGCGCTGGATCGCTCGATTCGCGGCCTGACCCAGTTCTCGATTGGCTCGGTTATCCAAACCGACGCGGCCATCAACCCCGGCAACAGCGGCGGCCCCCTGCTCAATCTGGCGGGCGAGGTGATCGGCGTCAACTCGCAGATCATGAGCGAAACTCGCTCGAATTCGGGCATCGGCTTCGCAATCCCCAGCAATCTGGTGCAGCGCGTGAAGGATGCGATCATCAACACTGGTGACGTGAACTACAGTTACCTCGGCATCAGCGGCCAGGACATGAACCTGTACTTCCTCGACGCGCTGGGACTGCCCTCCGATACGCGCGGCATCGTCGTGCTCGATGTGTCAAACAGCAGCCCGGCCGCACAGGCGGGCCTGCGTAACCCGTCCAACCCCGTACAGATTGATGGCGCTCGGATACCGCACACGGTGGATGTCATCACGGCCATTGACGGCGTCAACCTAGCGAACATGGCCGACCTCATCGGCTATCTGGCGCTGCAAACGTCGCCCGGCCAAACCGTGAACATGACGGTGCTGCGCGATGGTCAAACGCTGAACCTGCCGATTACGCTCGGCGCACGCTAGTCACAACCTCACCCCTCATTCCCCTCTCCGCGCACGGAGAGGGGAATGTCATTACATACACGCCCCTGCCAGCATCCCCTTCCCCCTGCATAAGCTATCCCTATCTCCCCTGCTGAAGTTAGGGGAAAATAGCCGTTGAAACGGCCCGCGTGATCTCGATTGGATGTTGGCGATGAAGGCACTCGTAACCGGCGGAACCGGCTTTGTCGGCTCACACGTGGCGCGTGCGCTGGCGGCAGACGGCCATGACGTTCGGGTGCTGCACCGGGCAAGCTCGAAGCTGACGGCCCTCGACGGCGTGCCTTTTGAGAGCGCCATCGGCGATATTCGCGATCCGGGTTCGCTGCGCGCCGCCTGCGCCGGTTGCGACTGGGTGTTCCATGTCGCGGCGGTCGCCGATTACTGGCGCTCGACCCATGATGAGATCATCGAAGCCAATGTGGGCGGCACGGCCCAGGTGCTGGCGGCCGCAAGAGATGCCGGTGTGAAGCGGGTCGTCTTCACCAGCAGCGCGGCGGCCGTAGGCCTGCACGCAGATGGCTCGCCGTCTGATGAGCGTGTCGCATTCAACGGTTCGGCCACGCGCTTTGTTTACGGTTACAGCAAGGTGCTGGCCGAGGCCGTGTGCCGCGAGGCGGTGGACGGCGGCCAGGATGTGGTGATCGTCAACCCGGTCGTCGTTATCGGTCCGGGTGACCTGAACCGCATTTCGGGCGAATTGATCCTGTCGGTGGCGCAGTTAGGCCCGGCCATGCCGGTTCCGCCGGGCGGCGTGGCTATCGCCGATGTGCGCGATATCGCCCGCTGGCATGTGCGCGCCGCTGAACACGGTGTGGCGGGTGAACGCTATATCCTCGGTACGGCGAACGTGCCTCATGCCAGCCTGCTCAGGCAGATTGCGGCCATCGCCAGCGTGCGGCGTCCCCGCCTTCGTATTCCCGCCCGGCTGCTGCCGCTGATTGGAACGCTGATTGACGGTGCGCGTTCGCTGGGCCTGCCGATGAAGATGGACGGCACACAAACCCGCTTGTCCGCCCGGCCTGTCTACTTCGTCTTCGACAAGGCGTGGAATGCTTTCGGCTCACCGCAGTACACGCTGGAGCAGACTCTGACCGGCGCCTACACCTGGTACGCTGAACGCGGCCTCATCGCCAGCAATGCATGGACGCGGCTGATCAAACGCTGAGCCTGGCCCTGAAACCTACCCCCGGCCCCGCTTTGCGTCCCTGCGGTCTACCAAATCGTCACCTGCTCCCAGCGTGTCTGATCTATGCCGAATCTGTGCTGGCCTGCCGTAAGACGTGCCTCTTGTCCGCTGTTCTGTTCACTGTTCACTACTTTCTTCTCTCAGCGTCTGTTCGCGAGTTTGATTCTGTTCGGTTGTTCGTTGTTCCGGTGTATGTTCGCCTCAATCTGTCTCAATTTGTCACAAGTTCGCTAATTGTCTCGCGCTTTTCTCTCCCTCTCCTCGTTTCGGAGACGGGGCCGGAGGGGTGAGGTTGGGCGGGCATGGGAACAAAAACCCCTCCTCCGCACGCGGAGAAGGGGCAAAAACGACTGTGGAGACTA
This sequence comes from Anaerolineae bacterium, assembly GCA_016788435.1. Lineage (GTDB taxonomy): Bacteria > Chloroflexota > Anaerolineae > Aggregatilineales > Phototrophicaceae > Flexifilum. The sequence continues at coordinate 4,943 of JAEURB010000034.1, forward strand.
GCTCGCTCTAGCCGGCGGTCAAAGCGGCGGCCTCGGCGCGTTCCTGAGCTTCGGCCTCGATCATGCCAGCGACGGCCAGCGAGGCAATCGCCTGCGACATGGCGGCATCCTCAATCTGGCCCGCCTCATACAGCACGCGCAGCGTGTCGGCGACGGCGGCCTGCTTGATGGCATCGGCTTCAACCAGCGTAATCGCCACATCCACCGCGGCCGCTTGCTTGACCTCATCCGCGATGATCACCGTTTCAACGGCATCAATCACCGCCGCATCCTTGATGGCTTCCGCCTCGACGGCTGTGCCAATCGCATCCTGCAGGGCGGCTTCCTTGACCATCTCGGCCGCGGCCAGCGTTTCCGCCACATCCTCGGCCGCCGACTCCTCGATCAATTCAGCGGCGGCGACTGCTTCGCCGGCACGCGCGGCCGCCAACTGCGCGATCTGCTGCGCGCCGGCCATCGAAACCAGCGCGTCGAGGCGGGCGGCGTTGCGCAACTTTTCAGCCTCTTCCACGGCTTCCTGCGCCTTGAGGATGGCGTTCACCTCGCCGCCGACCATCGCCACCGCGTTGGGCGACATGAAGGCCTGCATGACCGTGCGGCCACCGCCGGCCTTGACCGCCTCGCGCAGCGGGATAGCCCAGGTATGCTCGAACATCAGCACAAGCCCCGCCTCGCCAGGCTCAATCTCGGTTTCCAGCTTGGAGATATCCGTGGCGTTCAGGCCCAGGCTCCCGCCCACCATGTCGAGCGCCTCTTCCGTGGTCATCGCGTCGGGCGTATCCAGCCCCATCGCCTTCTTGATGGCGGTGCCAAAGCGCTGCGCGCCCTCGACCGACAGGTCGGTGGCGCTTTCACGATTGACTGTGCCATCAGCCGCCTTCGACACCGCGTACACATCAATCAGGCGAATCAGGCCCTTACCGCGCAGATCGTTAAGGGCAGTGCGGATTTGCCCCTGCAGTTTGTCGGGAGAATCGAACTTGAAATAGAAGATCTGAATGGGGCCAATGGCCATGGTAAAGTCTCCTGTTCGTGGTTGCCAACGAGATATTCAACGATTCCAGAATCTCAGTATAGCGTGAAAATACGAAGCGTGATCGCCGGGTGCTGGCGGGCGGAGGTAATGAAGCCCGGTTATGCTGGCTGAGCCTCGCCGCTCACTCGCTCGCCTGATCCACGCCAAAGCGCTGGAGCAGGACGACCGAGCGCGCCCCGGCGGTATAGTGGCTGGTTTCGCCGTGTAGCTGCACTGGCTCATCCGGCGCATCATCGGGGGAAGGCAGGGCGGTATCCAGAACGCGCCGCCAGCCGGAGCCCTTCAGCACACGTGGAAGCTCGAAGGTCTGCGCCTCCCAGAAGGCGTTGAAGATGACGAAGGCGCGGCTGTTGCCATCTGTCCGCCGCAAGTCGAGCGCGATCTCACGTGAGTCGTCGCTCCAGTCCGGTTGGTCGAGCTTCAGCCCGTGCCAGTTCACAATGTAGTCACCATCACGCGCCCACGACCGCCGTTCGCGGAATGTCGGCGCGTTCTGGTGCAGGTCAATCAGGCGGCGCGTGAAACGCAGCAAATCGGCGTTCTGTTCCACCAGTGCCCAATCGAACCAGCTAATCTCGTTGTCCTGGTTATAGGCGTTATTGTTGCCGCGTTGGGTGCGGCGCACCTCATCGCCCATCAGCAGCATGGCACGCCCCTGCGACACGGTGAGGATGGCCATGAAATTACGAATTTGGCGGGCGCGCAGGGCATTGATGGCCGCGTCGCTGGTTGGCCCTTCCACGCCATGATTCCAACTATCGTTGGTATTGGTGCCGTCCCGGTTCTTTTCGCCGTTGGCCTCGTTGTGCTTGTGGTTGTAGCTGACGAGGTCGTTGAGCGTGAATCCGTCGTGGGCGGTGACGAAGTTGACGCTGCGGATCGGGTCGCGGTCGGGCTGCTGGAACTGACTGGGCGCTCCGACGATCTGGTCGGCCAACTGCCGGATCATGCCGCTGTCGCCTTTGACGAAGCGGCGCACCACGTCCCGGTATTGCCCGTTCCACACCGCCCAGCGGTCGCCAACGAAATCGCTCACCTGATACAACCCGGCGGCGTCCCATGGCTCGGCGATGATCAAGGCCCGCGACAGCACGGGGTCGGTGTCAATATCGAGGAGCACCGGCGGGTCGCTGAGGGGATGGCCTTCTTCGCCGCGCGCCAGCGCCGAGGCGAGGTCAAAGCGGAAGCCGTCCACGTGCATATGCTCGACCCAGTAGCGCAGGCTATCAATGATCAGGCGGCGAACGACGGCGTTGTTGGCGTTGACGGTGTTGCCGACGCCGCTGGCGTTGACGAAACGAGCGCGGTTGGCCGGATCGAGCACATAGTAGGTGTCGTTGGCGAAGCCGCGCATCGAGAGCGTTGGCCCGTTGTCGCCGTTCTCGGCCGTGTGGTTGTAAACAACATCAAGAATGACCTTGATATCGGCGCGGTGCAGCGCCTTGACCATGTCGCGGAACTCATCCACCGGCCCCAGCACATCGCGGCGGGCGCTGTAGGGCCGGTGCGGCGCGAAGAAGGCGACCGTTTGATAGCCCCAGTAGTTCGGCAGCGGCGTGGCGGTCGCGTACGGGTCGAACTGATGAACTGGCAGTAGTTCGACGGCCTTGACGCCGAGCGACTGGAGATAGGGAATCTTCTCAATCAGACCGGCATAGGTACCGCGCAAGTCATCCGGCAGGCCGGAATTGGGGTGGGCCGTGAAACCCCTGACGTGCATCTCGTAGATGACCGCATTGCTGAAGCGGTGATGCAGCGGCTCATCGCCCTCCCAATCGTAGGCGTCGGGGTCCACCACGACCGAGCGCATGGCGGTCGCTACGGTGTCGTGGCCAAACCGGCAGGCTGCGCCCCGGTCGTAGACGTCTTCCTGATAGTAAACAGCCCGCGCATACGGGTCGAGCAGCGCCTTGCTGCCATCGTAGCGTTTGCCGCTGGGCGGGTCGTAGGCCCCATAGGTGCGATAGGCATAGCACTGCCCGGCGCTCAGGCCCGGCACGAAGACATGCCAGTAATGGAAGGTCTTGTTGACATCGCTGTCGAGCTTAATCGTGCGTTCGGGCAGCGCGTCGTCGGGCGCATCAAACAGCAGCAGTTCAACGCCTTGTGCGCCATCGGCGTAGACGCTGAAATTGACGCCGCCGCGTTGGACGGTGGCCCCCAGCGGAAAAGGATGACCGGGTTGTACAGGAATCGAGGGGGCGGGCATGGACGTTCTTCAGACCTGTTCATTCACGCGAACTGCGCTAGCCGTTGAAACGATTCAGTAGTGTAACGCGCCGCTGCGTAAAAGAAATATGCGCGTACTCAGCATAAGTCCATCTTCACCGGCTGACCATTGACCTGTGGCCGGGACAGAAATGAGCGTCGGGCAGCGTGCGAGGGCTGGCGCGGGATAGCTACCCCGCCATTGGACAGCCTTCACGCGGTCTGCTAAAGTGGCAGGCCGTGCGCAGCGCAGGAATGCTCATCGCCTATGCACCGTATGCTGAACGCTTTGACGCACCCTATCCGGCTGGCGGGAGTGCTGGCCCTGCTGGCGGCGGCCGGTTGCAACCTCGACTACGCCGGCATCCCCACACCGGTCGCGGTGGCCAGCGGCGCGCCGGTCGTCAGCATCGCGTCGCCCCTGCCAGACTCGGTCTTTCTGCCCGGCGTGGATGTAATCATCCAGTCGCGCGTCACCAACGCCGGGCCGGGCATTGCCCGCGTGGAAATGGCGGTGGACGGCGCGACGATCCTCAGCCTCGATGACCCAAATCCGTCCGGCGCGTATGCCTTCAGCGCACAAACACGCTGGGAAGCGGTTGGCCCCGGCCCTCATACCTTGACGATCGCCGCCGTGCGCGAGGATGGCACGCGCAGCCTGCCTGCCACGCTCACCTTCCGCGTGGCGGGAGCCGAATCCACCACCAGCCCTACCCCGGCCACCACAGCAACAGTGGGCGTGCCGATACTGCCCACACTGCCGCCCACCAGCACCCCGCCACCCGCTGCGCCCACCGCCACGACTGCTAATGCAGGCGGCGGCCCGCTGACCGGCACGTTCATCCAAACGCTCAACGTACGCAGCGGGCCGGGCCTCGTCTTCAACCCACCGATTGGCATCCTCACAGCCGGGCAAACGACCGATGTGCTGGCGCGCAACCCGGCCGGAGACTGGCTCAAGGTGCGCTATCTGGATGGCGAGGGCTGGGTGTTCGCGCAACTGGTGACGCTCAGCGGCGACGCCTCGGCCTTGCCAGTGGATGCCGGCCCGCCCGCGCCAACACAGGCGGTTGCTCCCCCGGCCCTGCCGCCGCCCGCCACCAATACGCCGCAAACCACCGCCAACCTGGCAGGCGGCGTGGTCGCGCTCAACCCCAGCCAGCCGGAATGCGCGCAAACGTTTGTCGTCAGCCTCGACGTAGCCAACCTCGGCACGATGTCCACTGCGGCCAGTGGGACGGTGGCGCTGGCCGACACACGGGCCGCCGATGGCAGCATCCAGCAGGAGACGGCTGGCGGCTTCCCCATCCTGCAACCCGGCGAAACCTTCCGCGTGGACATGCCGCTGACGGTGAGCACCTTCTACGATGAAACGCACCGCCTGACGCTGACGATTGATCCCGCTAACCAGATTGCGGAAACGCAGGACAGCGATAACGTACTGACCACCGAATTCGTGCTGCTGAAGAGCGCATGTCCGTAGTCTTATGAGCCGGGGACTGGTGGACCGTGCCCGGGCGCTGCTCGGCCGCAAGTTCGTGCAGGACGTGATCGCGCTGCAGCTTGGCCGCCTGGCCGCGGTCGGGGTTGGCCTGCTCTCGACGCTGGTCGTCACACGTACCATTGGCCCGGCGGGTTACGGCGTCTACGGGCTGGCCGGTTCCATCCTTAGCCTGTTTGCCATCATCAATATCAGCGGTGCGGGCCAGTCCACGCAAACGCGGCTGCCGAAAGCCATTGCCACCCACAACAACAGCGACGCGCTCGACGTGATGGCCTACCATGTGCAATCGTCGCTGGCCTTCACCCTCGGCATCGCCGGGCTGATGCTGCTGGTTGCGCCCGCTTACGCCGCCGCGACGCAGAATAACGCCAGCATCGGCTGGCTGGCCGCCCTGCTGGCATTTACCGCCCCAGCCGATGCGCTGACCATCCTGGTGACCGCAGCCCTGCAGAGCAAGCGGCAGATGCGGGCGCTCTCCAGCCTGAGCACAGCCAGCCAGGTCGTCCTCTCACTCGTCATGATCACGATGGCCCTCGCCAGCGGCACGCCGGAAGCGCTGATCGCCGCGCGCCTGATCCACTCGTACACCATCCTCGCCGTCGCAGTCGTGCTGTACGGGCGGCTGCGGCTCGGGGGCGAGATGACGCTGCCACCGCTGCGCATGATCATGGCGCGTTCGCTGCGCGTGTCGCCACGCCCATACTGGCGCTTCGGCGTCGCCAATGCCTTTGACCGAAACCTCGCCAGTTTCATGACGCAGTTCCCGCTGCAACTGGTGGGCATGCTGGGCGGCGAGCAGGCCGCCGGTTTTCTCGCGCTCGGTTTACGCGGCTACGCGCAGGTGGCGGTATTCACGTCGGCCCTGTTCGACGCGATGCAGGCGGTTGTGCCACGGGCCGTCGCCCGCCACGAGTACACCAAGCTGTGGGGCGCGCTGTGGCGGGCGGTCGCGGCGCTGGCCGGCGGTTCGCTGCTGGTTTACGGCGCGATGGCGCTGGCCGCACCGTACATCATCGCGCCGCTATTCGGCACGGAGTGGATTCCGGCGATTCCAGCCATTATCCTGCTGGCCTACTACGGCGCGCTCACGACGACCGGCGGCGTGTTTGGGCCGGTTTATCGCTCGTTGGGCATGATGCGGATGGCGGTCATCGCCAAGGTGGTAGCGATGGCGCTCGTGCTGCCGGCCGGCGCGCTGCTGCTGCAAGGCTTCGCCGTGCCCGATCTCTCAGGCTATACTGGCCTGGCACTGCTTCCGGCCGGGCTGGCGACGATGGGCCAGGCCTCGGCTGCCGCCGCCGCAGGCGCATTGATCGTCAACGCCGTCTTCACGGTATCGGTAGGAATCACCGCGGCCGTCGTTATGCGCGCGGTGTACAAGCGGGCCAAAGCGCAGGCGGAATGAGGGCCATGCCTCCGCCAATCTTAAGCCTCAACGCCAGGCGCATAATCCCCGTATACTGGTGCGAAAAGGAGCGCCGCCACTTCGGCAGCGAAACGGACTCATGAACCTTCTGATCATCGGCGGCACGCGCAACCTCGGCCATTTCATGGTGGAAAATCTGCTGTCGCGGGGCCACCATTTGACGATCCTCAACCGGGGCATTACCCGCGACGAGCTGCCTGAATCCGTCGAACGCCTGCGCGCCGACCGCACCGAACCGGCTCAACTGGAACGCGCGTTGAAGGGCCGCACGTTCGACGCGGTGATTGACAACGCGCTCTACAAGAAGGCCGAGGCCGAAACGGCTGTGCGGCTGCTCAAGGGCCGAACCGGCCAGTACGTCGTGCTCAGCAGCGGGCAGGTTTACCTCGTGCGCGAAGGAATCGAGCGGCCGTTCAACGAGGGGCAGTACGAGGGCCGCCTGATGCCGCCGCCCAAGCTCAACACCTACGGCTATGAGGAATGGCTGTACGGCATGGACAAGCGCCACGTCGAGGATGTGCTGAGTGAGGCGCACGCCCGCGAGGGCTTTCCGTCCACCATCCTGCGCCTGCCGATGGTGAGCAGCGAACGCGACCACTTCCACCGGCTGTACGCCTACATCCTGCGCCTGGGCGATGGCGGGCCGATCCTCGCGCCGTCTACGCCGAATTATCGCCTGCGCCACATCTATGCGGGCGATGTGGTGCGCGCCGTCACCCGCATCGTCGAAGGCAAGCTTGCGCAGGGCAAGGCCTACAACATCTCGCAGGATGAAACCAGCACGCTCGATGAGTACCTGGAGGTATTGGGCGGCCTGATGGGCGCAAAACCCGTGCTGGTGCGCGTCAAACGCGACCTGCTGGAAGCGAATGGCTTTCTGCCCGACTGCTCACCCTTCAGCGAACGCTGGATGAGCGAGCTTGACAATTCCCTCGGCAAGCAGGAACTGGGCGTCACCTACACGCCGCTGCCGGTCTATCTCGAAAAGATCGTCGCGCACTACCAGAAGAACCCGCCTCCGCCGCCCGCCGGATACCGCCGCCGCCGCGCCGAACTCGCGCTCTACCAGCAAATTCAGGAAGGGCTGGTTTCGGCGAAATAGCCGCAGTTGAACACGGGTATGTGCGAATCAACCTGGCCCATTTCCCGGCACGCAGGGCTGTTGCAAAGTCACTGGGAAAGGAAAAACTCAACAGCGGGCTTCAGCCCGTTGCCTCCTCACGCAAGGGGCTAAAACCACCTTGTTGGGGCTACTTGCCTGACTTTGCAACAGCCCTGTCCCGGCACGCCGGGCGGTTGCAAAGCCGGGTGGCCGGTGCGCTCACGAGCGCACGCTAGACAGGCCCAACCGCAACCTCACCCCCCCAAACCCCCTCTGCGAACACATGACGGTTGGAGAAAAGCGTCTGACAGTTAGTGTACCTGTTACAATCCGGACAACCGGACAGAATCTAAACATCAGGACAGACACTTGAGGGAGCCATGTACGGGACATCGGGACAGAATT
>JAEURB010000062.1 GCA_016788435.1 Anaerolineae bacterium
GGCGGCCGCCAGAATCAGCGTTTCCGTCCCCTCGCCTGCCGGGGCCGGGCCTTCGACGTAGACATATTCGATATCCGCGCCCACCGCCAGCGCCGTGTTGGCCGGCAGCGTCCACGGCGTCGTCGTCCACACAAGGAAGTAAACTCCCGGCTTGTCGCGCAGCGGGAACCGCACGTACACGCTCGGGTCTTTGACGTCCTTATAGCCGAGCGCGACCTCGTGGCTGCTGAGCGGCGTGCCGCAGCGCGCGCAATACGGCACGACCTTCTGGCCCCTGTAGAGCAGGTCCTTGTCCCACATCTGGCGCAGCACCCACCACACGCTCTCGATGTAGTCGTTGGTGAACGTCACATAGGCGTTATCGAGGTCGGTCCAGTAGGCCATACGCTCGGTGAAGCGCTCCCATGCGCCAATATTGCGCAGCACGCTTTGTCGGCACTTCTCGTTGAAGGCCGCGATGCCGTACTCCTCGATCTCCTGCTTGTGCGTGAAGCCGAGTTCCTTCTCCATCGCCAGTTCGACGGGCAAGCCGTGCGTGTCCCAGCCGCCTTTACGCAGCGCGTAGTAGCCCTGCATCGTCTTGTAGCGCGGGAAAATATCCTTGAAGGCGCGCGCCAGCACATGATGCACGCCGGGCGTGCCGTTCACCGTCGGCGGGCCTTCATACGTCACGTAGCGCGGGCCATCGCGGCGTTCTTCCATCGAGCGCTGGAAAATGCGCGCCGTGCGCCAGAAATCAAGCTGGTCTTTCTCCAGCTTCTGGATGTCAACTTTCGGATTGACGGCCTTGAACATGAGTTACTCCAGATCAGGCTTGCAGAGCAGCGGGCGAAGCGAAAGTGAGCGTAGTAATGGGTACGTTCGCTGCACAATCGCCCGCAGCGCGGGGGATGAACGCGCCACGGAGCCACCTCCTGAATATTCCGGTTCGTCGAAAAGGGCTGCAGGCCGGAAATACGAAGCCGATATTATCGCCCAGCGATGATTAATCGCCTAGTGCAAATGAGCACTATGTCAGGGCTGAACCATCACAGCAATCGCGAACAACGCAAGCGCGGAGAACGCAAGCCGCTGTAACCTGATTTTTCGGATACCATCGCGAGGCTATCAACCCTCTCTCAGATCCCTTCCATCATCCGTTAATCTCATGTGCCCTGACTGTTTTGCGGCACTTTGATGTACCGGGCGTTCACCCGCCGTCCGTCTGCCTGAGCTATGCTGGATCGGTGCTGGCTTGCCATACGATGCGCCGCTTGTCCACTATTCTGTCCACTTGTCCACTACATTCTTCTCTCAGCACCTGTCCACTAGTTTGATTCTGTCCACTTGCCCACTCTTTCATAGGCTTGCTAATAGCACCACCTCTCTCCTCTCCCGAATGGCTATGTATTACCCACAAGTCCGTGCCGTCCGGCGACCCCTCAACCCCTCATTCCCCTTCTCCCACGCAAGCGGGGAGAAGGGGAGGAAAGACGCAGCGCGGGCGGTATTTGCGCTTTCATTCACCTTCTAATCGGAGCGTCCCACACCCCTCTCCCCGCTTGCGTGGGAGAGGGGCCGGGGGTGAGGGGCTGATTTGCCGCATCCTCCCCCCTCCAGATTGGAGGGGACCGGGGGTGAGGCTGCTTTCGAGCGATGACGGGGCTGTCGGTTGCGTTCGCCGTTACGCGGTGAACGTCTCGCGGTCGGCGGTCAGCGCCTCGGCATACGCCGAATTGCCGCAGCGGGCTTCCAGTGCCAGCCAGCCCTCCAGCCCGGCCGCGACCACCTCCGGCGCTGGCGCCTCATCACCCAGCAACCGCCAGCGCAGCACGGCCAGCAGGAGCGCGCGCTGCGGGTCATCGGGCGGCGGCAGGTCTGCAAGCTGCCCAAGCGCCAGCCGCGCACCATCCTCGTCGCCGGCCCGCCAGGCCGCATCCGCCACATCGAGCGCGGTTTCCAGCGGCGCGCCAGCCCTGAGCGCCTGCCGTAGTGCATCGGCTGCCTCGGCAAAATCGCCGCGTTCGAGCAGGGCGCGGCCGCGCGAATACAGTGGAAAACCATCGTCGGGCGCGAAGACCAGCGCGGCGTTGGCCGCGTCGAGCGCCTCATCCAGCCTGCCCCGCTGTCGGCAGGCATTACTGAGCAGAGTCAGTTCGCGCCAGCGGGCCTTGCCAGCCGCCCGCCGCGCATTCATCAGCCGGATCGCCTCGTCGTAGTCACCCCGCAGATAGGCCTGCTGCGCCAGCGCATAGTCGTTGACCATGTGCCGGTAGCCGTAGAGGATAGCGCCCTGCAGCACCACCAGTGCCCCAAACGCGCCGATGACCGCCCCCAACCGCACTTCGGCCGAACCGAACACGATCAGGGCCAGGCAACCAGTCAGCGCGATGGCCGCCATGATGAGCGACCACCGGGGGCCGCGCTCCCACGTGCCATAGTCGCGCAGCACTCTGAGCAGAATCTGGATCATTCTAGCATTCCGGCGTCAGCGTCGGCGATGGCCTGTTCGATGTCGGCCACCTCATAGCGCAGCGACTGCCCGTAAGCCGTCCCTTCCAATGCGCGCAGAGCCGCCTTCCAGG
>JAEURB010000191.1 GCA_016788435.1 Anaerolineae bacterium
AGGCGTCAAAATTATAGGCGGCGGAAGGGGTATCCGGGGCGATGCGGCCGAGGAGGCTCGCGCCGTCGAACAGGCGGCTTTGCGCGGCCAGATTGTCCGGCCGCAGCGTAAGCAGGAGCAGGGGAATAACGACCAGAAGAAGCAGTCCTCGCCGCATCCTGCACCCCGCTTCAAACTAATATATCGTTCCCGTTTTTACTGAGTTGATCCACTTTCTATAGAATGTGCGAAATTAGCGAAACGCGCAAGGGGGGTGATGCCCGCAGATGCTTCGTTGCCGGCCCGAATAAGCAAACCGCCCGCGCTTTGGCGGACGGTTTGATGGTGCCCCAGGCCAGACTTGAACTGGCGACCCACGCATTTTCAGTGCGTTGCTCTACCAACTGAGCTACCGAGGCAACTGGGCAGAAGTATAGCAGAGGGGATCGGTGAGTCAAGGCGGGGAGTAGCGCCTTCTCAACCCCGCGCCCTGCGCAGTTCCATGCCGAGCAACCCGGCCACGCCCAGCAGCACGCCGCCGCTGATGGCAACCAGCGGCACGCTCGAAACCGGCTCGACCTGGCCCGCTGCGATCAGCATGAAGGCCGTCAGCCCCGATGCGGCGTTGATGACGGCGACCACGCTCACCGGCTGAACACGCGGGCGGAGAGCCAGTATGCCGATGACGGTGGCCGAGGCCAGCAGGATGACGGCGACCATCAGCGCAGCGGCGAACTCGGCAAGGGCGCTCTGGGCGAGGAAATGGACGGCAGCCGCCAGCGCCAGCGCCGCGCCGCCCGCCTCCAGCACCGAGTCGATGGCCAGCGTACCGCGCAGAAGCGGGCTGGCGGCTTCAGGGCTGGCTTGCAGGAGCGGAAAGTTCAGGATGGGAATCCTTGACTGATGGACACACGAAGATGCTATTCTGCCCTGCCCACTGGGCATCAGGAAGCCCGAATGTTCAGGGGGTTTGGGCGGGCAGGCGGCGCAGGCCGATGAATTCGAGGATGGACAGCAGCAGAAGGATGACCCCGGCCAGCGCCACATAGACCACGACCTGAAGCGGCTGGATGCCGAGGAAGATCAGCGCCAGCATGAAGGCCGCGAACGCCCCGGCAGCGTTCAGTACGATCACGAGCCAGATCAGCGCGCGCTGTGGGCGGAAGGCCAGCCACACCAGCAGAATGGCCGCGCCCAGAAATGCGACGCCGAGCGTGATGAACAGCATTCGCTGGCTGCCCCAGTTCAGCGTGTCGAGGCCAATTGCGACGACGAAGCAGACAACCGCGCAGACGACTTCAAAGATTGCATCGGCCAGGAGAGTAATTTTCAGCATGGCAATCATCCCCGGCAGTGAAGCGCGCTCGATCAAGGTGCAGTGTACTGGAAACGACCACGACCTGCCGTGAGCGCACGGCCAATGTGCGTTACAATGGCGGAATGCTCAGGAGAGTGCCCCGATGCGCAGCCGCTTGTCCATCCTGTTCAGCCAGACCGCCGCCGCATTCGTGCTGGCCGCCGCCCTGATCATCATGCCGGCCGCGTTCGCGCAATCGGGCGGGGTTCCGACCCTGCGTCCGCCGCTGACTCAGGCCACCACGCCGACAGCGATCCCCACGCTTCCGCCCGGCTTCACGCCACCCGCGCCCACCGCCACCGGCTGTTCGACACCGCTGCCGCTGGGGCCGAACGCGCTGGTTTCGCTCATCCCCGGCATCAGCGTGCGCAGCGCGCCCGATACCAGCGCCGCGCTCGTCAACTATTACACCCAGCTCACGGTGCTGCGCGTGCAGGACGGGCCGGTGTGTGCCGATGGCTATAACTGGTGGTTCGTGACCGGCTCAGGCGAGCCGGGCTGGGTCATCGAGGGGCGGCCGGGCCGCTACTTCCTCACCCAACTGGTCGAGCCGGGCCAGAACTGCCCTGAGCCGCAGCCGCTGACGATGGGCGGGTCGGCCGTCAATGGCGTCAACCTGACCGTGCGGGCCGAGCCAGTTACCGGCGCGCTGGCGCTGTCCGTCATCCCCGCCCATACGCTGATGACGGTGGTTGGCGGCCCGGCCTGCGGTGAAGATATGAACTGGTGGCAGATCACCGCGCCGAGTGGTACGGGCGATCAAACCGTGACCGGCTGGGTGACGGAAGGCATGGGCGAAGAACTGTTCGTCGCGGTTTATCCCCCGCCCACGCCGGATTTCTTCTGCCGCCGTCCGCTGCGCCTGGGCGTCGGCACGACCGCCGCCGTGACTTACGACGACCGCGTGCCGCGCTTCCTGCGCGCCGAACCGACTACGTACAGCCAGGTGCTGCAGCGGCTGATCGGCGGCGTGGCCTTCGAAATCATCGGCGGGCCGGTGTGCGCCGATGGCTACAACTGGTGGCGCGTGCGCATCCTCACCACCACGCTCGAAGGCTGGTTGGCCGAGGGGCAGCCCGGCGCGTACTGGTTCAACATCATCACACAGCGCTAGGCCGCGCCCGAACCTCACCCCCGCCCATCCGCTGCATGGGAGTGGACAAAGAAAAAGCCCCTCTCCACAACGGAAAGGGGCTTTTGCTACGCGATTGGATCGAGCGTTTCTTTAGTACCGCCCGCTGCCACCGCTGCCACCACTGCGGCGGTCACCACCGCCACCGCGCCGGTCGCCACCGCGATCACGCGGGGGGCCGCTCGGACGGCGGTCACGCGAGCGGGCTTCTTCGGCCGTCCAGCCTTCCATCACGGCTTGCCGGCTGAGGCGCACTTTGCCATCGGGTGACACGTCGGTGATCATGACCATGATCTCGTCGCCCATCTTCACCTCTTCCTCCACCGATTCAACGCGGTGGTCGGAGAGCTGCGAGATGTGGACGAGGCCTTCCTTGCCGGGCATGTACTCAACGAAGCAGCCGTAGCCTTCGATGCGAACGACCTTGCCGGTGTATACGCGGCCGATTTCCGGCTCTTCGGTCAGGCCGCGCACTTCATCGAGCGCGCGGGCCACGGCCGCCGAGTCGGTGCCGGCCACGAACACCGTGCCGTCCTCGTTGATATCAATCTTGACGCCCGTGCGCTCCTGAATGCCGCGCACGTTCTTGCCGCCGGGGCCGATCAGCGCGCCGATTTTCTCGGGGTTGATCTTGACCGACTCCATGCGCGGCGCGTACTCGCTCAACTGCGCGCGCGTGGCAGGCAGCGCGGCGAGGATGACGCCCAGCACCTGCATTCGGGCTTCGCGGGCCTGCGCCAGCGCCTGCGTCATGATCTCCTGCGTCACGCCGGAAATCTTGATGTCCATTTGCAGCGCGGTGATGCCCTGCTCGGTGCCCGCCACCTTGAAGTCCATGTCGCCGATGTGGTCTTCCAGGCCCTGAATGTCGGTAAGGACGGCCACCTTGCCCTGTTCCATGATCAGGCCCATCGCGATGCCGCCCACCGGCCGCTTGATCGGCACACCGGCGTCCATCAGGGCGAGGGTGCTGCCGCACACGCTGGCCATCGAAGTGCTGCCGTTCGAGCTGAGCACTTCGCTGACGAGGCGGATGGTGTAGGGGAAAGCCTGCTCATCCGGGATCATCGGGCGCAGGGCGGCTTCGGCCAGCGCGCCGTGGCCGATTTCGCGGCGCTTCGGCCCGCGCAGCGGCGAGGTTTCGCCAGTGCTGAAGGGCGGGAAGTTGTAGTGATGCATGTAGCGCTTCTCGTCTTCAGGCAGCAGTGTTTCCACCATCTGCGAGTCACGCGGGGTACCCAGCGTCGCAAACGTCAGCACCTGTGTTTCGCCACGGCGGAACAGGCCGGTGCCATGCACACGCGGCACGACGCTTACTTCCGCCGCCAGCGGGCGGATAGTACGCGTATCGCGGCCATCGGGGCGCACGCCGTCGTTGACGATGCGCAGGCGCACTTCTTCGGCGATCAGGTTGCTGAACGCCTCGCGCACGACCTTGAGCGGAATGACCTTCGCCGGGTCTTCGGCCAGCACGTTGCGGGCGTCGAAGCCGGCCGTCAGTTCATCGCGCAGGGCATCCAGCGCCTCGTTGCGGCCCGAACGGTCGGTCGTTTCGCGCAGCACCTGCTGCACGCGGGCGCGCATGTTGGCGTTGACCTCGTCCTGCAAACCGGAGGGCAGTGCGGCCGAGATGAACTCGGACTTCGCCTTGCCAACTTCTGCCTGCATCTGCTTCTGCAGCGCGATCAGCGGCTGGATCGAGTCGTGCGCCAGTTGCAGGGCGCGCAGCATCGTTTCCTCGTCCACTTCCTGCGCGCCGCACTCGACCATATTGATGGCGTTTTCGGTGCCGGAAACGCGCAGGTCGAGGCGGCTGTTGACCATCTGGCTGACGGTGGGGTTGACCACCAGTTCGCCGTCAATCAGGCCGATGCGCGCGCCAGCAACCGGGCCATTCCAGGGAATGTTCGAGATCATCAGCGCCGTGCTGGCCGCCGTGATGCCGAGCATGTCCACCTGGTGTTCCTGGTCGTGGCTGAAGGCGGTGAGGATGACCTGCACTTCGTTGCGCATGTTGTCGGGGAACAGCGGGCGCAGCGTGCGGTCAATTACGCGCGATGTGAGGATGGCCTGCTCGGTGGGGCGGCCTTCGCGGCGGAAGTAGCTGCCGGGAATACGGCCGGCTGCGTACTGCTTTTCCTCGAAGTCCACGCTCAGCGGGAAGAAGTCAATGCCTTCGCGGGCGTGCTTGCTCATGGTGGCGGTGGCGAAGACAACTGTTTCGCCTACGCGCGCGGTCACGGCCGCGCCAGCCTGCCCCGCCAGCTTGCCGGTTTCGATGGTGATTTCCTGGCCGGCAACGGTGACGGTGTAACGATAAGTGGTTCCCATCGGGGATACCAGTGTTTCCATGGAGGGCCTCCGTCCTCTAGTTGAATACAACAATGCCCGGAGACCAGAAACTGGAACCTGCCGCCAAACCAGCCGCCGTTCGCGGGGTTTCGCGCCACGCTCCAATTCCTGCTGTGCCGGGCATTTCTTTCCTCACGAGCCGGAATTGGCTCTGTTGAGCAGATGCTGCTGGCCGGGCTGGGCCGCTGAGTGCTTCAGCGGCGCAGGCCGAGCTTCTGGATGAGTTCCCGATACGACTCGGGATTGATCTGGCTCAGATACTTGAGGTGGCGGCGGCGCTGGCCGACCAGCTTGAGCAGCCCGCGGCGCGAGCTTTGGTCGTGCGAGTTCGCCACCAGATGATCGGTCAGGCTCTGGATGCGCCGGGTCAGCAGCGCGATCTGCACTTCGGGCGAACCAGTGTCGCCTTCGTGGCGGGCGAATTCCTGAACAATCGTCTCTTTTTCGGTCTTGGTGAGGGCCATATTGCGTCTCCGTCCTCGGATAGGTGGTGCTGGCCGCCAGACGAGCCGGAACGGGGCTCGCCGGCCTGCGAACGTTGGCATTATAGCAGAAGCGTTGGGGGGTGCAATCGTGAACAGCGGCGGGGGCCGGGCCGGGGAGACGCTGCGACTATTTTTCTTTCGCGACCTCAGGCATCGTCGTGCTGGTTTGGTCGGCTTCGATGGAAAGTGTCTCCATCGGAGTCCGCTGCGGGTCATCAGAATGACCACTCGTGCTGTAACCAACAACCATGACGCCGTCCAGTTCAATCGTCATGCCCTGCGACTCAGCGCCATGTTCATCGGTGGTGATGAAATCAATCCGCATTTTCAGCGGCTTCCCATTCATGAACTGAATCAATTCGGGCGATACCACATCAACGGCTTTACCCAGTTGGTAGCCAATGCGCTTTTTCTCCACCATTACCGATCTGCCCTCGTGCCAGTCCTGAGTTGTGTCATTCTGACCCTCGCGATCGCCGCGCACGCGGTTATCCTGTTTGTCACGCTGGATGCTGAGCAACTCTATCTGATGCGTATGCCCCTTGCGTTTGCTCGTCCCCCGGATCGGTTTTCCGTCCTGCGTGGTCAGCGTCAGGTAGATGGTCGTTGTGCGTTTGCTGGCGGGCGCAGGGGATTTCTCATTGCGGTCGCGCTGAACCATATCCGGCGCGGCGGTCGTGGTCTGGCTCTGAAGATGGCGCTGGAGGGCAGCATTGCCGATGGTTCGCTGAAGCGCGGCCAGACCGGTGACAGGCCGCGCAAGTTCGGCGGTGGGGTGCTGCGCCAGTGAGGGCGTGGTCAGTTCCTCGTCATGTGTGCGCCGCGCGCGAAGTCTCGTTTTCATAGCGGCCACAGCATCCCTGTATTATGACAATGTAATGCCACTATGGCATCAGTCGTGGATTCGCACAAGTGCGTGGCCCGCTGGCCTTATGCTCCCGATCTCCTCTCGACAGAAACCCATCGCTGCTGGTCGCTCCCTGCTGTTCCCAGCATGTCCTCCCGCCAACCGGCACGCATTTCCTCCCCTATACAGCGCAGCGGAGTGGAGGCAGGACAGGGGAAGGTTTCACGGTAGTTCCCCTTGACTATAGATTCTTGTAGATTTTTGGCGCATCCGGTAGCATTCGGCATGTTTTCGGGAGGCGACACAGTTATGAAAGCAGCACCCTCAGCCGGGGCAGCAGCTTCGGTTTCGCAAACAGGCGCGCCACTGGCGCTCAAGGTTCTGACCGTGCTCACGGTGGCCGCCATTGCGGCCGGCGCGGTTATGGCCCTCGTCTACGCCGGCCAGGATGTGACTCAGGGCAACGTTCAGCGCATCTTCTACTTCCACGTCGCGTCCTTCGCGGGCGCGTTCGTGTCGTTCGCCGTCGGCGTGGTAGGCGGTATCCTGTTCCTCATCAAACGAAACAGCCGGTGGGACAGCATCGGGCTGGCTGGCGTCGAGGTCGGCTTCATGCTGGCGCTCATCAACCTGTTCACGGGCATGATTTGGGCGCGGCCGATCTGGAATACATGGTGGACGTGGGATCCGCGCCTGACCTCGGCGGCGATCATGGTGCTCACCTATGCCGCCTACTTCATGCTGCGCGCCGGTATTGACAACCCGGATACCCGCCGCCGTTTCGCCAGCGTTTATGCCATTCTGGCCTTTTCGACCGTCATCATCACCTTTGTGATCATCCGCATCCGCCCCGATACCATCCACCCGACCGTCATCGGCCCCAGCCCGCAGAACGCCGAAGGCAGCTTCGAGATGACCGGCAGTATGCTGGCCACCCTGAGTTGGAGCAGCTTCGTGTGGAGCGTCCTCGTGCCGATCACCTTCATCTGGTGGCGGCTGCGTTTGGAGAACCTGAGCGAACATGTGACCGCGTTGAAGGCGCGCGCGTTCAAATCATGATGCGCGCCCGGAAGAGTGCCCCCAATTCAATGATCAGCCAACGCGCCGGGCTTTCCGGTGGAGCTTTGATCTCGTCAGCACGCACTCGTATGCTGCGCGTTATTGGGCTGGCCGCCTTCGCACTGCTGCCAACTGCGGCGGCGTGGGCGCAGGAAAGCAGCGCCGCGCAGGAGTTCACCGTACCCGATACCACCAGTTATCTGTTGATTGGGCTATTCGTGATCGCGCTCATCCTCGGCATCTGGACCGTGCGCCTGATCGTGCGTTTCCGCTCGCTGCGCCAGGATGAAGCCACGCTCGAAGCGCTCGAAGGCGAGTAGACAACTCAGTTCGGAACCCGGGGCCGGGGGTATTGCAGCAGCATCACATCGAGCGCCAGCCGCGCCTGGGCGTTGGTCGTCATCAGCGTGTGCAGGGTCGTGCGGGTCGCGTTGAGCGCCTCGTAGACTTGTTCGGTGCTGCAGTGAAGCGCCACCACGCGCAGATGGGCCGCCCGATCCAGATTGGTCAGCGGAGTATCGGCGCGCTCGACGAGCAGCAGCAGATCGCGCCACCACGTTTGCCATAGCGACAGCAGCGGGTAGAGGGCCAGGCGGTCTTTCGCCAGCCCGTCACTCTCCTTGAAGCGTTCGGTCAGCGGCCCGGCGACGATGCGTTCCAGCATGTCGAGCGCCGTTTCGCGCTGGGCCAGCAGGTCAGGTTCTTGCAGCGCCCGAATCGCCCATCCCACACGCCCGCTCGAAGCCCCAGCGATCAGGCTGGCCTGCTCCTCTCCGGCCTTGAACTCCTCAACCAGCGCACGCGCGATTTCACCAGCCGGCACCGGGCGCAGGCGAATGACCTGCGCCCGGCTGGAGATGGTCGGCAATATCGCTTCCGGCGTTTGCGTCATGCCGCTGGCGGTCGAGGGCAAATTGGCGTCGGTACTGCGCGCCAGCAGGAACAGCAGCGAGGCGGGTCCAGGCTCTTCAAGCGTTTTCAGCAGGGCATCCTGGGCCTGCGGGCGGGCGAGGTCGAAGTCGCGGAAGATCGCGATCCGGTAACGGGCCTCGAACGGCTTGAGCGCCAGTTTGCCCGTTATCGCCCGAATCTCCTCGATCTTGAGCGCGCCGGTCGTGGCGTCATGCTGGGCATACATCACGTCCGGGTGCGTGCCACGCGCGATGCGGGTGCAGGCCGCGCATACCCCACACGGATGGCGCGCCGGGTCGGGGTCTTCGCAGTTGAGGGCCATCGCAAAGGCGCGGGCCAGCGTTTCCTTGCCCACCGACTCGGCGCCGAGGATCAGGTAGGCGTGGCGCACCCGCCGGAACTCCATGCTTTTCCGCAGGTGTTCCACCGCCCAGTCATGCCCGATCACACCCCAGGGGTTCATTACTCGTTCCACTCACGGCGGCGGGCGCGCGGGTCGGCGGGCGGCTGTGTGCGGCCGCTGCCACCCCCGCTTGCGAGGGCGCGCTTGGCCTTCTGCACGTCGCTCTCGTGCTTGAGCAGCACCGTCAGCGTGTTCTCCAGCGTCTCGCGGTCGAGGTTGTCGGCGTTCAGCATCACCAGCGCACGCGCCCAGTCAATCGTCTCGCTCACGCTTGGGCTTTTCTTGAGCTCCATCTGCCGAAGCTGCTGCACCACCTCGACGGCCTGGCGGGCCAGTTTTGTACTGAGCTGCGGCACGCGCATTCGCACGATGCTGATTTCCGTCTCCTGTGACGGGTAATCAATGAACAGGTACAGGCAGCGCCGCTTGAGCGCCTCGCTCAGTTCGCGCGTGTTGTTACTGGTGAGCAGCACGATCGGCTGGTGTCTGGCCTGAATCGTGCCGATTTCGGGCACCGACACCTGAAAGTCGCTCAGTACTTCGAGCAGGAAGGCCTCGAACTCGGCATCGGCGCGGTCAATTTCGTCAATCAGCAGCACGATCGGCTCGTCCGACGTGATCGCCTTCAACAGTGGCCGGGCCAGCAGGAAGCGCTCGGAGAAGAAGACATCCTCCTCCAGCGCGAGGCGGTCGGCGGCGGCCGTGAGTGAATCAGCATCGGCCAGCAGTTGGCTCAGTTTGTCGCGCAGAAGCTGCGTGTACAGCATCTGCTTGGCGTATTCCCACTCGTAGAGCGCCTTGCTCTCGTCGAGACCCTCGTAGCACTGCAGGCGAATCAGCGGGCGGCCGCTGATCTTGGCCCACGCTTTGGCCAGTTCGGTCTTGCCGACGCCGGCCGGGCCTTCGGTCAGCACGGGCTTACCAAGCCTTTCCGCCAGAAACATCACCGTGCCGATTTCATCGGTGGCGATGTACTGCTCCTGGCGCAGCGCCGTCGTTATGTTCGAGACCTCGGTCGTCATGGCGGTTCATCCGGCTGGCAGGCGATGGGGGTAGTGTAGCGCAAACCGCGCGCGCAGCAGTGCAATCCAGTCCCATTTCAGGCTGAACGTCACGCTGTCAGATGGCTGACGGGTAAGTTACGGCGCGGGCAGTTGATAGAGCGAGTACAGGCCACCAGCGCCAACCCACACCGGCGCGCCCAGGCTGTCGAGCGCGGCGGGTAGTTCCGCGTCTTCGGCTGGCCAATAGGTCATCCCGTCCTCAGTCCACAACCGATGGCCTTCGTTGAAGAACAGCAGGTACGAATCGCCGTCATCCGCCCATCCTGCAAAGATGGCCTCCGGCGAAGCACCTGTCCGCCGCGCGCCGCTCCAGAAGTCGAACAGCGTATCACCGAGGCAGATGATGCGCGTTCCACACACGTAACCGCGCGGCTCATACAGAAAACGCACGCGCGCGCCATCCGGCAGGTTATCCAACTGCGCCAGCGCTTCGCCCAGCGGGCCTAGTCCGTCGCGGAAATAGTCCTCCTGCGCGGTGACGCCGGTCAGCGGCGCGAGCGACCTCTGGGAGATGACCGTGTGGGCGGTTTCCAGCAGCGACAAGCTGAACGTGACGGCCAGCAGCGCCTTGAGGATGAAGCCGGCCTGCAGCGGCTTTTTCGGCATGGCCTCGATGACATGGATTGCCAGCGAGCCGAGCGCCGTCATCAGCGGGAAGATGGCGATGGCCAACCGCGTTTGTATCCCCACGCCCGTGCTGGATGCCGCCGCGCCCCAGGCGAGGAACAGCGGCGCGAGCAGCAAGAGAGCATTCCCAACGGCGCGGCGCTGGCCCGGCTTCACCCACGGCCAGCCGAAGAATAATAGGAATGGCAGGGTCAGCAGCCACGGCCCAGCCGTATAGAAGTAAGTGCCCTCGAAATCACCGCCAACGACCGTGGCGGCGAACGGCAGCAGCGGTAGGTGCCAGGCCCGGCCAAGCGCCAGTAGACCGCGCCCGGCCTGATTGGCGGCCGCCGTGCGCGCCGCATCCCATCCCAACCCACCGAACAGATACGGGTAGATCGGGTTGCCATAAAGCAGCAATCCGCGCAGCGCCCACGGCAGATAGGCCAGCGCCGCAGCGCCCGTCAGCACCAGCAGCGGGCGCAGCGCCGCCCGCCGGGCACGAACCAGCACCAGCAATCCGAGCGCAATCGTCAGCGGAGCGGCGGTGTATTTGACGCCGGCGGCGCTTCCCGCCAGCAATCCTGCCACCAGCAGCCAGCCGGTGCGCCTGTCGTTCTCCCAAACCAGCGCGAGGACTATCGCCCCGGACGCCAGCGCGAAGATGGCCAAATCCACGTAGGCGTAGCCGAGCAGCAGCCAGGTGTTATAGCCGCCGAGCAGCAGCGCCGCCGCCAGCCATCCACTCTCGGCGCGGCCCGTCCAGCGCCGCGCCAGCCCCATAACCGCCAGCAATCCCAGCAGGCCGAAGCCGAAATGAACGGGCGCGGCGGCGGTATCGCGCCCGAACAGGCCCATCGCCAGCCCGTAGAGAGTCTCCACCAGCTTGGGCAGTCCGAGGTAGAAATTGTCGGCGTAACCCGTCATGCGCCCGGCCGCCAGTGCCCGCTGCGGCTCGACCAGGTGGTAGGTCAGCGCATCCCAGCCATGCGGCGGAGCGAGCGCTACCGCCAGCGCCGTGCCGAGTTGGATCAGCACGAACGCCATCAGAAAGACCCCGAAGCGGGAGTTCGGGTGGGCGGCCCTGCGCAGCGCCCGCAGATCGCGCAGCGTCGCACCGAGGCCGCGCCAGCCGATGATCAGCACGGCCACCACCAGCGTCCACAGTGCCGCGCTCTGAAACAGCCCGGCCAGCCCCAGCGCCAGCGCCGCCGCGCTGAACACGGCCAAACCCAGCAGCCCGCTGATGCTCACTTGTGCCGCGCGGCCCGTCCGGCCGAAGTCCAGCCGGGCACGGCGGGCGATCAGGTCGAGCAGGGTACGGCCAACGCCCAGTCCAGCCGCCAGCACCAGCCCCGCCGCCAGCAAGTCGAGGCCAGTGCCGATCAGGGCGGGCAGGTTTTCGGGCGGGACGGGCTTATGCGTCGCGAAATAGGCCGCCAGCACCCCGGCCGCCAGCAGCACCGCGCCCAGCGGCCGCCACAGCGGTGCGCGTGATTGGCCGGAGGAGGGGTCAGGCGGCGTCATCGGCGAACAGTCTCGTCGTCAGCGAACAGAAGCTGAGTGTACCGTCACAGGCGGGGTAGCGGCCAACGGCGCGTGGCGCAAGAAACTGCGGTTACCCGGGCAGCGTTTGCGTTATACTCCACGAACGCTTTTCGCCCGCCCACCGCTTGAGGATCACTGATGATCGAACGCCCTGAAGGCCCGCTCCGCACCGAAGTCCTCACCTGGACGGATGTGGACCGTCTGGTGGATATTCTGACTCCGCAAATCCAGGCGGCGGGGTCGTTCACGGCCATGATTATGATCACCCGCGGCGGCGTCATCCCCGGCGGTATGCTGGCCGAGTCGCTGCAAATCGAGCATCTGCTCACCGCTGCGGTGGACTTTCCCTCGACCGCCGCTGGGTTGATGGTCTGGCCATCCTTCCTGCAATTCCCTGACAACAGCCTGATTGGGGGCCGCCGGACGCTCATCGTGGATGACGTGTGGGGCAGCGGCCGCACCAGTATCTCAGTGCGCGAGCGCGTTGAAACGGCGGGCGGCATCCCGTTCACCTGCGTGCTGCACTTCAACCCCTACCGCTCGCTCTTCAAGAAAGAGAAGCCGGATTTTTACGCGGCGACAACCGACGCCTTCGTGATCTATCCATGGGAGATTGACCGCGGCCTGCGCCGGATGGGTATGATGTCGCCCGAGCCGGAAGCGAATTAGAATCCGAATAGGATATGGGCGCGAACCTTCGGAATTCTATATAATCCGAATATGGAGATCGGGCCAGGCTTGTGCGCTCGCCCGCCCAATCGGGAACTTGCCGCCCTGTGCGGCACGTCCCGATTCTCACAGGCGCGCACGAAACCCTCGTAAGGTGGTATCTATTCGATGAGTAGTACGAACACAGCACCGGATTCCTCAGACTTTCGCGCACTCCTGGAAGCATCGTTCACGGAAAATCTCAATCTGAAAAAGGGCGAGATTCGCACCGGCACCATCCTGCAGATTGGTGACCGGGAGGTGATCGTTGATTTGGGCGCCAAGCTTGATGGCGTCGTGCCCAGCACCGATCTCGAACGCCTCGATCCCGCCGTGCGCGCTGGCCTGAAAGTGGGCGAAGAAGTACCCGTCTATATCCTCAACCCGGGCGGCCAGGATGAAACCCTGATCGTCTCCATCAACATGGGCCTTCAACAGTATGACTGGGAGAAGGCGCGCAAGCTGATGGCCAGTGAAGAACCCGTCCGCGTTGTCGTCAAGGGCCACAACCGGGGCGGCATCCTCGTTCATTGGGAACGGCTGGAAGGCTTCATCCCCAGTTCGCATCTCGTGACGACCGCTGGAGCGGGTGGCCGTGAAAGCTGGGACGAGCTGCTCGGCACCGACCTCGTCGTCAAGGTGATCGAGGTTGATCAGGCCCGCCGCCGCCTCATCTTCAGCGAGCGCGAGGCCCAGCGCGAACAGCGCGCCATGCACAAGGCTCGTTTGCTGGCCGAGTTGAAGGAAGGCGACCGCGTGCGCGGCCGTGTGACCGGCCTGCGCGATTTCGGCGCGTTCGTCAATCTGGGCGGCGCTGATGGCCTGATCCATGTCAGTGAGCTGGCCTGGCACCGCGTGGATCACCCGCGTGACGTGCTGAAAGTGGGCGACGAAATCGAGGTCTACGTCCTCAGCCTCGACCGCAGCAGCAACCGTATTGCGCTCAGCCGCAAGCGCCTGCTCCCCGACCCGTGGGAATCTGCCTCTACGCGCTATCACGAAGGCCAGTTGGTCGAAGGCATGGTGACCAACGTGGTGGACTTCGGCGCGTTCGTGGCGCTCGACGATGGGCTGGAGGGTCTGCTGCACCTCAGCGAGATGGGCGACGGTTCGCTGAAAGAGCCGTATTCCTATCTCAAGAAGAGCGACCGCCTGAGCCTGCGTATCAGCCACCTTGAGCCGGAGAAGCGCCGCGTGGGCTTCACGCAGCGGTGGGGTACTGAAGCGGGCGCGGCCCCGGCCGTCCCGGCCCCCGCCGAGCCTGGTTCAGACGAAGCGCTATCGGAAGCGCCCGTCACCGGGGAATCAGCAGCCGTCGAGCCGGCGGTGGAACAGCCCGTGATCGAAGAAGTGGTGTCAGAAGAAGTGGCTGTCGAGAAACCGGCGCCAGAAGCAGTAGTAGCAGAGGTCGCACCTGCTGCGCCGGCTGAAGACGCCGCGACGATGATGATCCAGTTGCCCCCGGCCGATGAATCGGACACCGAGAGCATCTAGCTGCCCAGTCCATTCCTGCTGCACCCTGCGAGGCGGAAGGGGTATCCTTTCCGCCTCGTGGCATTCATCGTTGAAAGTTGAAAGTGATTATTTCTATCGTGCAGGCGTGCGCGGGCATTCTGGTGCGTCTGCCAACAATCCATTTTTTCAACTTTCAACTTTCAACTCTTCCCTTGAGGTTCCATGTCCCGCTTCTGGTTTCTCAGCGCCCCGTTGTTCAGCCATTCCGATTGGGGCGGCTTTCTCAAAACGGCGCAGGCGTTGCAGGCGCGCGGCCACGATGTGCTGTGGGTGAGTGAACGCCCGCTGGCCGCCGCGATTGCCTCGGCCGGGCTGCCTTTCGCCGAAGTCGCGCATACCGGCTGGCTGTGGCCGCCCCCGCCAGCCCCCGATCTCGCGGCGCTCACGCCAGCCGAGGCGGTCATGCTGCGTTACCGGCGGGCGCTCGACACCTGGTTGAGCGAAGACCTGGTCGCTCTGGCGGTGGATGACCTGCTGGCGCTGGCGGCCCAACGCGGCGCGCCCGATGCCCTCGTCACCGATCCGTTCCTCAGCGCCTCGGCCATCGCCGCCGAAAAACTCGGCGTGCCGCTGGCCGTCTGCGGCTGGATCGCACAGACCGAGCTGAACGAGGATTCACTGTTTCCGGTGCAGAAGGCGCTGGCCCACGAAAGCGTCGGGCGGGTAGAGCGGCTGTGCGCCCGCTTCGGCGTGCAGGGGGTCAATTTCGCGCCCGGGCCAACGCCGTCTGTCCTCAGCCCGCATCTGCACATCAGCTACTTCAACGACGCCTGGTACGCCGCCGATGCCGCTACGCTGCTGCCGCAAACGCAGTTCGTGGGCGGCATGACCGAAGCGCCCACCACGCCCGCGCCGGATTGGCTGGCGGCCATCCCCGGCCCCGTGCCGCTGGCCTTCATCACGCTCGGCACGGTCTTCACTGGCGACCTGGGTTTCCACAGTTGGGCGGCGCAGGCAGCGGCGCGGGCCGGCCTCCTGCCAGTGGTCGCGCTCGGCTGGAACCCGATCTCGGCGGAAGATAAGGCGCAGTTGAAGGCCGCCCTGCCGCCGCAAACGCGCCTGCTCAATTACGCGCCGCTCGATCATGTGCTGCCGCGCTGCAAGCTGATCATCCATCACGGCGGCATGGGTACGACGCATGCCGCCGTGCTGCACGGCCTGCCGCAGATCGCCGTGCCCCACGCCGCCGACCAGCGCGGCAACGCCCGCCGTATCGCTCAGGCGCACGCCGGCCTCAATCTGACCGCCCACGATGTCAAACAAGGGGCGCTCCTGGCCGGGGCGCGAGCGTTGACAGCCGATGAGCGTGTGCAGGCCAATGTGCGGGCGCTCGCCGCTGATTTCGCGTCCCTCGGCGGCCCGGAACGCGCAGCGGAGTTGATTGAGGGGATAATAGTGGCATAGGGCGGGGCGGTGAACCAACGAGTCGTCGCGCATTCAGCGGAAGGGAGAAAACATGCCGGCCTGGGAATACCTGACGCAGTTCATCGAAGCAGAGGCCGAGCGCGAGATGGCTTTTCTGATGGAGACGCGCTCGTGGAAGGAGGGCGTGCCGCGCAATACGCCCGAAGCCATGATCCCGAAGCTTAACGCACTTGGCGCGCAGGGATGGGAACTGGTGCATATGGAGCCGGTGGTCGTTGGGCGCAATGCCGATGTGCTTCTCCAGTCCGATAACTCGAATAAGTGGACGAGCACCTATTTCTGCGTCTTCAAGCGGCCGGTTGTGATCTGACCGGTGTCTGGCAGGCCGGGGCGCGGCCCGGCTATACTACGCGCCATGTCCAGTTACTCGCCTCCATCCCGCACGCCGCCCGATCATGCTGGGGTACTCTTCGCCTCGGTGCTGATGATGATCTTCGGCTGGGGCGGCCTGTTCTGGCTGGTCACCACCCAGATTCCCCGCGTCGGCCCGCGCTGGGTTTTCTTTGTGCTGCTGTTCGTGGCGGTAACGGGTACGGCCATTCCGCTGGTGCGCTGGATCAACATGCGCCTCACACCGGCCACCCGGGTACTGCCTCCGGGCGGCGTCATCGTCCGCCAATCGGTGTGGTTCGGTCTGTTCGTCGTCATGGCTGCCTGGCTGCGAATGCCGCGCTCACTCTCGCTTCCGGTCGCCTTCTTCCTCGCCCTCGCGCTGATCGTGATCGAGGTCTTCCTGCGCTCGCGTGAGCTCCCGAATGAGCAGGCCTGAGCGAGTTGGTTCGTATCGTCCACTGTGCCATGACGCTTTGCCTGGCGTGAGGGAATCCTGCTGATGCCTCAACCTGCTCCCCGCGCTGCGGCGCTCTATACCGGCCGTCGGATCCTCAAGGCGCTGCCGTGGGTCGTCGCGCCGGTGGCGTTGGCGGCGGCCGGGGCCAGCCTGTATCGCCTCTACCTGCGCCGCACCCGCGCCTCGGTGCGCCGTATCGCCCCTGAATCGCTGATCCTGCCCGATCCGCGTCCGTTTGACGCCGATTTGCACCTGGAGGGCGTGGCCAATGCCCGCGATCTCGGCGGCTACCGCGCGGCTGGTGGCTGGCGCGTGCGGCGCGGGATGATCTATCGCTCGGGCGACTTGAGCATGGCGACGGGTACCGACCTCGAACGGCTGCAGGCGCTCGATGTGCAGTTAATCGTTGACCTGCGCCACGACGGTGAGGCGGACGAAGCGCCGGATCGTCTGCCGGCAGGGGCGGCTTACGTGCGCCTGCCCTTCAACGAAACCGGCTCGAAAATCCGCCAAATGGCTGAAGTCATCGTCAACCTGCGCCGGATGGACGAGGTGCTGCTGAACATCTATTCCGGCCTCGTGTTCGAAACCGGCGCGGCGAAGCTGGGCAGCCTGCTGCGCATCCTGGCGACCGACGATCGGGCGCTGCCAGCCCTCATCCACTGCTCGGCGGGCAAAGACCGCACCGGCCTCACGGCGGCCATCCTGCTCTCTGTGCTCGGCGTGCCCGACGCGGTGATTGACGCCGACTATGCGCTGAGCAACCGCAGCTATCCGGACTTCTACGAGGGTGTCGCCCGCCACACCGGGTCGGGCTGGAGCATGGGGCTGGTGGCCGATGATATACACCCGCTGCTGCTGGCCGACCCGGTGATGCTGCGCAGCATGTTCGCGCACATTCGCGTACGTTATGGCTCGGTCGAGGGCTATCTGGCCGAATGCGCTGACGTGGATGAGGCGGTACTGGCCCAACTCCGCGCCCGCCTGTTGGAGCCGGACGTCCCCGAACCCGCCTGATTCCGGTTGGTCAATGGGTGCGGGAGTATCAAAAAACCCGCAGCTATCAAGGGATCGGAAGCCACTCAAGAGGATTAAGCAAACCCTGTAGAATAATGTGCACTTGAAGTCTAATTGCCACGTCAACTTCTTAACCTTCATTGTCGGTTTCCATTGGTTTGCTGGCGGCGGGTTTTGAACCTGTAGCGTATCCCCACCGCCCCTGGCAGGGGTAGGTTTATTGTGTTTGAACCGTAATCTCACCCTTACTCCCTCTTCGTCCGGCGACGAAGCGTTCACAACGCGATCTTTCTCCCCTCTCCGCACGCGGAGAGGGGCTGGGGGTGAGGTTGCATGAAGGCAGAAACTCTACCCCGCATGAAAAACCTACCCCTGTCAGCCCTACCGCCCCCTCAAAATCTACTGTCGCCCCCTCGGCCCTGCCCATCCACCCTCACACCGCGCCCAATTGACACATCGTCTGGACTATTTTCTAACGAATTTGCAACGAAACGATGAACTTGTGCTATAGTCGAGAGGAGCTTCAGAGAACCCGGCTGGGTGGCTTGGTTGCCTCGGGGGAGAACACCATGCGCCGTTTACTTTTGATCCTGTTCGTGCTTGGCCTGCTGGTTTCCGCAACGGGTGTATTGGCGCAAACCAGCACCATTCAGTACGTCGTGCAGCCCGGCGACACGCTGCAGAATATCGCGGCGCGCTATGGGACGACATGGCAGGCGATTGCCCAGCTCAACCATATTCCCAACCCGAATGTAATCTACGTCGGCCAGGTACTGCTGATCCCGGTTGGCTATGTACCGCCGCCCACCACACCCCCGCCGAGCGGGGTCAACACGGTCTATCACGTCGTCTTCCGCGATACCCTCGCGCTGATTGCCGGCTGGTATGGTACGAACTGGCAGACTTTGGCGAGCCTCAACGGTTTGGCCAACCCGAACCTGATCTTCGTCGGACAATCACTGCTGGTGCCAGCCGCGCCCAGCCGCACCGCCAACTACACCGTGCGCTGGGGCGATACGCTCGGCAACATCGCCTGGCGCTTCAGCACGACTGTCGGCGCTATTACGTCCCGCAATGGCATCACCAACCCGAACCTGATCTTCACGGGGCAATTCCTGGCTATTCCGTACTAGGCGCATTCAGCGCCCATTTGTCGGTTCGTTTTTCGGTGAAGGAGAGCCATTCCATGCGTCGAATACTCGTCCTGTCGAGCGTCCTGGTCGTCCTGGCGCTGCTGCTGATCCCTGTGACCGCGATGGTCTCGGCGGCGCCGGCGCAGCAAACGACTACCTACGTGGTTCAGTGGGGCGACACGATGTACAGCATCGCCGTGCGCTTCAATACGACGGTGCAGGCAATCGCCCAGGCCAACAATATCTCCAACCCGAACCTGATCTTCGCCGGGCAAACCCTGATTATCCCAACTGGCGGTACGGTTCCGCCCACGACCCCGCCTTCGACGCCGGGCGGCACAGTGATCTATACCGTTCAGCCGGGCGACTACCTCGCCAAAATCGCTCGTCAATTCAACACGACGGTTTCGGCTATCCTGTCGGTGAACAATATCCCCAACCCGAACCTGATTTACCCCGGCCAGCAACTGGTCATCCCGACTGGCGGCACGACGCCACCGCCAGCAACCTCGATGCCGGCCACGCCGCCGCCACAAGCAACCTCGGTGCCAGCCACGCCGCCACCCGGCGGCCAAACGACCTACGTCGTGCAGCCCGGCGATACGCTTAGTTCGATTGCCCGCCGCTTCGGCACCACGACATCGGCCATCGCCCAGGCCAACGGCATCGTCAACCCGAACCTGATCTTTGTCGGGCAGGTCTTGATTATTCCGACCGGCGGCACTGCGCCGCAGCCGACCGCCATCCCCGGCCAGCCCACCGTGCCGCCGCCCAATCCCGGCTCCGGCTTTGAGTTAGGCGGCCAAACGTTCAACTTCGCGCACCCCAACGAGATGCGGCAGTCGGGCATGCGCTGGGCCAAGATTCAGGTGCGCTACAACCTCGGCAATCCGCCGTCCATCGCCCAGGGCGCGATTGACACGGCGCACAGCCAGGGCTTCAAGGTGCTTTTGAGCGTGCTCGGTGACCCCGGCCAACTCGGCGCGAACCCCGGTTCCTACTACAGCCAGTTCGCCAGCTTCCTCGGCGGCGTGGCGGCGCTCGGCCCCGATGCCATCGAGGTATGGAACGAGCAGAACATTGACCGGGAGTGGCCAGTTGGGCAGATCAGCCCCAGCGCCTACACCCAGATGCTCAGCCAGGCGTACACGGCTATCAAGATCGCCAACCCGAACGTGCTGGTCATCAGCGGTGCGCCCGCGCCGACCGGCTTCTTCGGCGGTGCCTGCACGGGCAACGGCTGCGATGACAAGCCCTTCATTCAGGGCATGGCCGCGGCGGGAGCGGCGAATTACGCCGACTGCATCGGTGTGCATTACAACGAAGGCATCGTGCCGCCCAACCAAACCAGCGGCGACCCGCGCGGCAACCCGAACCACTACACGCGCTACTTCCCGACGATGGTGAATACCTACGCCCAGGTTTTCCCCAACAAGCTGCTCTGCTTCACGGAACTGGGCTATCTGTCGCCGGAAGGCTTCGGCGCACCGCCTCCCGGTTTCGAATGGTCGGCCAATACCTCCGTTCAGGAACAGGCCGAATGGCTGGCGCAGGCCGCCGTGCTGTCACGTCAGAGCGGCCGCATCCGCATCATGGTCGTCTGGAACGTGGACTCGACCGTCTGGGGGGCTGACCCGCAGGCCGGTTACGCCATCATCCGCCCGAATAACTCGTGCCTGGCGTGCCAAACGCTCGGCTCGGTGATGGGCACCAGCTAGGGCGTGTCTGCAAAGGCCCTCATCCCCCGGCCCCTTCTCCCTCATGGCGAAGGGGTGAACCGCCCGCTGCGCGGGCCAACTTCCCTCTCCCTGAGGAAGAGGGATTAAGGGTGAGGGCCGTAAGTGAGCAGATCGACCACTTTGCAGACACGCCCTAGCGGGCAGATAGTCAGACCGCATTAATCGGCAATCAGTGCCCCGCTCAGATCGTCTGAACGGGGCGCTTTGTTTTGAGTAATTCGGTGACTGAAATAACTTACGCCGTTAAAGCTGCGGCTGCGCGTAGGATTCCACGAGCCAGGCAGCCTTCAGCCAATCAACTCGGCCAATTTACGAATTTCATTATGTATGTCTGTATTGCATTTTGACTCTTTAATTTGATATGCTTTCTCCGCGAGTTCTTGCACTGCCGCCCCCATTGGAGCCCGATATGCGCTCGTGGATTCGCTGCCTCCTTCCTGCGTATGCAACTGCATTTCTGCTCTTGCTCATGGTCGCCCCAGCCTCGGCGGCCATCGTTTTGTCTAATAATATCAGCTCCGGCTCGCATCTCGTGAATTTCACCAGCGTAGCGACAGGCTTCACCGTGCCCGCAGGCGGCGACCAGTTGCTCACATCGGTGACGGTGAATGCGGCGGTCAACAATACGATAGTCGCCTCGCAGATCGACGTGCGGCTGTATTCAGACAGCAGCGGCGTTCCAGGAAGCCAGATCGCCTATCTCGGCTACGTTAATCCTGGCTCCACGTCGTTCAGCGATTTCACCTTTTCCCCCAGCGTTCCGCCTGTGCTCACTGCCGGAACGACGTATTGGATTCACCTTGGCGGGTTTAACTTTCGACTGACTTATGGCGACAGTGCGCCAGCCGGGCTATGGACGAGCACCGGTACCAAGACTAATCCCGGGACGGGCTGGGCCGACCTGACTCCACCGTTCTATGTGCGCTTGAATGCCGACCCTGCGCCGGTAACACTGCTCAGCATCAACCGGAACGATCCGTTGTTTGTGGATGCGTCCAGCGTAAGCTGGACAGTGACCTTCAGCGGCAGCATCACCAATCTGAACAGCACCCATTTTGGCCTGGTTCAGGGCTGCTGCCTGACCGGGGCCTATATTACCGGCGTTTCGGGCAGCGGCGCTGTCTATACCGTCACGGCCAACACGGGCAGCGGTAATGGCGCCCTCGGCCTGAACATGATCAATGGCAACGGCCTGACGCCGGGCGTGACGGCGACATTCCCCGTGTTTGGACAGCAATATAACATTGACCACACGCCGCCAACGCCGAATATTTACAGCAGCGCGCCCAGTCTGACAAAGATTTCCCCTATTCCGGCGTGGATAACCTTCAACAGCGGCCCGGTGACAGGGTTCAACGCGAGTCAGATTGTGGTGGGGAACGGCACGATCAGCGATTTTGTCGAGGAGTATCCAGGATACTTCACGTTCAATGTGACGCCGCTCGGTCAGGGGCTCGTCACGCTGAATGTGCCGGCTGGCGTGGTGCAGGATCTGGCCGGCCATCCCAATTTGGCGTCGGCGCTGTTGAGCCGCACCTTCGACTCCGCCGGCCCGACTGTCACGCTTTCCACCACGGCTTCCGATCCCACGCTCACATCGCCCATTCCGGTCACGGCCGTGTGGGGTGAGTCTGTAACGGGATTTACGGCTGGTGATGTCGCAGTGACGAATGGCACGGTCAGCAATTTCAGTGGGAGTGGCACAACCTACACGTTCGATGTCACACCATCTGCACTTGGGTTGGTGACGGTGAACGTACCAGCTAATGCGGTGCTGGACGCAGCGACTAATGGAAGTACAGCGGCCATCCCACTCACGCGTATGTATGGCGTGTTCCCTCCGTCGGTCACGATTAACACCGGTGCGCCCGATCCAACCAACACTTCACCGATCCCGGTCACTGTCACCTTCAGCGCCGCTGTAACAGGCTTCGACGCGGTTGATGTGGTGGTGGGTAATGGTGCAGCGGGCAACTTTGCAGGCAGCGGAGCAATCTACACCTTCGATGTGGCGCCGGCGGGGCAAGGTACAGTCACGGTGGACGTGCCGGCCAATGTAGCACAGGATTCTGCGCTGCTCTGGAATACCGCCGCCGCGCAGTTGAGCCGCACGTATGACAGCGTTGGGCCAACGGCCACACTCACGAGCAGTGCGCCCGATCCAACGAATACCTCTCCGATTCCGGTGACGGTCACATTCAGCGAGGCGGTGAGCGGTTTCACGCTTGGCGGTGTGACGGTGGGTAACGGCACAGCGGGCAACTTCGCAGGCAGCGGGGCAATCTACACCTTCGATGTGGCGCCGGCGGGGCAAGGTACAGTCACGGTGGATGTGGCGGCGGGCGTAGTGCAAGACGCAGCGGGCAACGGCAATGCGGCGGCGGCGCAGTTGAGCCGCGTCTATGACAGCGTTGGGCCAACGGCCACACTCACGAGCAGTGCGCCCGATCCAACGAATACCTCTCCGATTCCGGTGACGGTCACATTCAGCGAGGCGGTGAGCGGTTTCACGCTTGGCGATGTGACGGTGGGTAACGGCACAGCGGGCAACTTCGCAGGCAGCGGGGCAATCTACACGTTTGACGTGACGCCGGCGGGGCAAGGCACGGTCACGGTGGATGTGGCGGCGGGCGTAGTGCAAGACGTAGCGGGCAACGGTAATACGGCGGCGGCGCAGTTGAACCGCACATATGACAACGTTGGGCCAACGGCCACGCTCACGAGCAGTGCGCCCGATCCAACGAATTCCTCTCCGATTCCGGTGACGATGACGTTCAGCGAAAGTGTGAGCGGCTTCACGGCCGGTGATATGACAGTTGGCAATGGCTCGGTAGCGAACTTCTCCGGTAGCGGGGCGATCTATACGTTCGATATCACGCCCATTGCGGCGGGTATCGTGACGGTGGATGTGACTGCGGGTGTGGCGCAAGACACGGTGGGCAATGGCAACATAGCGGCTACCCAATTAAGCGTCACTTATGATGGTGACGCTCCCGGCGCGGTCATCAGCAGCACGGCCACCAACCCAACCGGCGTCAGCCTGATTCCGGTGACCGTCACGTTCAGCGAGAGCGTGACTGGCTTTACGGCGGGTGGAGTGACCATAGGCAACGGTTCCCTCGGCAACTTCGCAGGTAGTGGCGCCGTGTATACCTTTGATGTGACGGCGGCGGCAGCCGGCAGCGTAACTGTGGATGTGGCGGCCAACAGTGCGCAGGACGCGGCTGGCAATGGTAATGCGGCTGCTGCGCGGTTCGGCATCGTGTACAACGTGCCGGGCCTTGTGGTGTCGCCGGGCAGTATCAGCCTGCTAGAGGGAGCTACTGGCAGTTATCAACTGAGCCTGACCACGACCCCGGCAACTACGCCGGTGAGTGTCATGCTCACCTTCGACTCGAGCGATCTGACGGTGAATGGCAGCGCCAGCCCGGTGGTCATTGACCTGTCTGACGCCACCGCGCAAGTAATCAGCGTGCAATCGCTTGTAAATGCTGCGATCAACACTAACCGCACGGTGAGCAT
>JAEURB010000238.1 GCA_016788435.1 Anaerolineae bacterium
GGCGTGCGCCGTTTCGTGCTGGTGGACGATGACGTACTGGAAGCGGCCAATCTGGTGCGCCATGTGGCCGATGACCGCTACCTCGGTGTCGCCAAGGCCGAGGCGGTGGCCGACCTGATCCGCCATCGCAACCCGGCGGCCGAAATCGTGGCCGTGCGCGGGCGCGTCGAAGTCCACCGCGGCCTGCTGGCGGGCGTTGATCTGGTGGTGGTGGGCGTGGACGGCGAAGCGGCCAAGTACATCATCAACGAAGTCTGCCTCGATGAAGACGTGCCAGCCGTTTACGCCGGGGTCTACGAGCGGGGTGAGGGCGGCGATGTGTGCCTGATCCGGCCGCTCGATGGCCCGTGTTACGCCTGCTGGGCGGGCAGCCTGCGCGATGACGCGGCCGTTACACAGGCGGGCGTGGAAGAACTTGATTATGGTATGATCGGCCCGGGTGGCACGCTCGAAGCGCAGCCGGGCCTGTGGATGCACGTCGTGCGCGTGGCGGCAGTGCAAGCGGATATGGCCCTCAACGAACTGCTGCGCGGGGCCAGCGCCTACCGCCAACTGCCCGGCAACACGGTCATCCTCGCCAACGTGGCGCTGGAGATCCTCAACGGAGACGTGTCGCTGCCGCAAACGGCGCTGTGGGCGACGGTCGAGCGCGACCCCGATTGCCTGGTGTGTGGCGGGCGCTGGCGCGAACGCGAAGGCGCGTCCGGCGCGATATCGCTCGACGAACTGGTGCAAACAAGCGGGCTGGTCGAAGCCCAACCGGACGATGACGCGCCCGAACGGCGCGAGGATGCTGCACTGTGACGGATACTCCGAACCCACCCACTCCTGCCGACGACGAAGCGCCCGCTGCTCCGTCTGCGCCCGCCAGTTCAGCGCCGTATGAGGAGCGCCTCGAACGGCTGGGCGGCGAGCCTGCGCCGGTGATCACCCCGGAGGAATTCGCCCGCCTGCAAAAAGCCGGCCAGGTCCACATTGACTCACGCGGGCGCGTCCAGGCCACCCGCCGTTCCGATGCCGAAGCGGGTGTCTCGCTTCGCAAACGCCGCGCCTGGTATTGATCAACCCGCCGGCCCCGCGCCGGAAGGGAAAGCCCATATGACCCCCGCCAGCACGCCCCCACCCTTCGGGCCTCAAACGCTGGTCGAAGCGATGCGCAGCCGTGGCGGCGCGCTCGATCCACACGTGCTGGACGCCTTTCTGGCGATTCCACGCGCCGCGTTTTTGCCCGGCGTCCCGCTGGAGCGCGTCTACCAGGACGAGGCGATTGTCATCCGCCGCGAAACCAGCGGTTCGGTCGTCAGCACATCCAGCCAGCCGGGCATGATGGCGCTGATGATTGACCAGCTTCGCCTGCATAAAGGCCACAACGTGCTGGAGATCGGCGCGGGCAGTGGCTACAACGCTGCCATCATGCAGTGGCTGGTCGAGCCGGGCGGGCGCGTGACGACCATCGAGTACGACTCGCAGTTGGCTGAACAGGCGCGCGATGCCCTGCAGCGTATTCAGATGAACCGCGTGACGGTGGTGGAAGGCGACGGGGCAGCCGGTTACGCGCCGCGCGCCACCTACGACCGGATACTGGCGACGGCGGGTATCTGGGATGTGCCGCGCATCTGGGTGAAGCAGCTGCGGCCGCGCGGGCTGATCGTCGCGCCGATCTGGTTCGCGGGCGGGCAGTACAGCGCCGCCTTCCAGCTTCAGCCCGATGGCACGCTCTACAGCGAACGCAACCTGCCGTGCGGGTTCGTGCATCTGCGCGGGGTGGCGGCCGGGCCAGAAGTAGATGTGCAGGTAGGCGGTGGTTCACTGATGATCAGTTCCGGCCACCTTGACCGCGTTGACTCAGTGGCGCTGCACATGCTGCTCGACGCCGACGCGCAGGACGGCCGCCTCGGCCTGACGCTCAAGCGGGGTGATGTCACCTTCAGCCTGGCGCCGTTTCTGGCGATGAACCTGCCGGACGACAATGTGTTCGCGCTCTACAGCGTGCTGACCGATCAGCAGCCGTTTGGGCTGGACGGGCCGGGTTTTGCGGTGATCGGCAAGGGCAGCGCCTGCTTCGTACCGGCTGAGGGTCAGGGCCGGGCGACAGTCTTTGGCGGGGCCGATGCCCTGCTGACGGCGCAGGATGCGGTGAGCGCGTGGGATGCGGCGGGCAGGCCGCCCGTTGAACGCCTGCGGCTGCGCCTGTCGCCAATCAACGGCGCGCCGCCCGCCCCTGGTAAACACGGCCGCGTGTTCAAACGGACCGAGCACTATCTGGAAGCGTGGTATGGGTAGACCTTCAGGGTGAGACGCTGTCGTACCGTTATTCTGGGATCAACAGACAAAGATCACCGGGATAGCGTCGGCTTGGGCGCTGGTGTGTTGGATGCAGTACCGCGTTCGATCTCTTGCCGCATCGTTCGAATTCTGGTGGCAGTACTCCACCCATCGATTCAAAGGTGGCCCAATCTGCAAGGGCTTCAGTATCGCGTTCAGATAGAACTCATTGAAACTTTTGGAGAAGGAAGAAAGATAGTGCACCATGGGCACTATCCCGCGGAGTGTAACCGAAGCCCAGTTCGAATTGCATATTCGTCCGTATCTCAGTCAGGCCAAACGAGGG
>JAEURB010000287.1 GCA_016788435.1 Anaerolineae bacterium
ACCAGCGCCGCGCCAATCAAGCCGCCCACCTGGGCGCGCAGTTTGTTGATGTCGCTTTCGCCGGCCCGGCCACGCGTCTTGTGCGCCCACTGAATATCGGGTGCAGCCTGCGCGGCGGTGGCCGCATTGAGCAGTGCGTCGGCCTGCTGCTGGGCGGCGCTGACTGCCTCGGCGGAAGGCATCGGAACGCCGCCGGCCTGCTCGGCCGCGCCCGCCTCGGCGCTCAACGATTGGGCGGATGGGCCGCTGGTCGCAGGCTGATCCGCCAGATAGTGCGGGAGCGCGGGGGCCGTGCCGGATGACGCCGGTTCGGCGGGCGGGGCTTGCGCCGCCGTCAGCGAGTGGAGGGCCTGGCGCGCGGTGGCGTTGTCCGGGTTGATTTCGAGCAGCTTCTGCAGCGCGAAGATTCGCTCGCGCTGGTCCCGCGCGACGCTGGCCAGCCACATCCAGGCGGCCTCGTTGCCAGGCTCCAGCCGGATCGCCTGCTGCAAGAGCGAGCGAGCCTGCTCCTTCTGGCCCGCCTTGGCTGCCAGGATTCCCTGCTGTCTCAGCGCGCGTGCTTCGTCACTGGCCACTCGTTCGGCTCCTCGCCTTCGTTGGCGGGCATTTACGCTTTTCGCCACCGTTTCGATTGTACAGCACAGGCGGGGCCGGAAAGAAGAAAGACAACGGGGCTGCCCAACCGGGCAGCCCCGCTGCAAGCGAGTGTTTGGTCTGGCCCTCATCTCGCGTGCCTTCCCTCTCCACTTGGGAGAGGGATTGAGGGTGAGGGCAATCAGCGCAACTACTGGCCGGCGTTGATGATGCGGCCTTCAATCTGCGGATTGATCGGGGTGTTGGCCGCGATGTAGTCCGCCAGCACCTGGTCGAGCGGGCGCCCAAAGTCGTACGGGTTGATGGCGTTCTCGTCGAACACTGCGTAGCCATCGCCGCCCCGGCGCATGAAATCGTTGCTGACCAGCGAGTAGGTCGCGGCGGGGTCAATCGGGCTGAACGAGCCGTCTTCGCCCAACACCTCGACGCTGACGATGCGGCTGCCTGCTTCGGCGGCTGGGTCCCACGTGAAGCGGATGCCAGACACCTGCGGGAAGCGGCCCGCGCCATTCTCGGCCTGGCTGACGCCGTTTTCGAGCGCCAGCACGACATCGGCGCCGGTCAGTTCGAAGGTGGATACCAGATTGCCGAACGGCAGTACGGTCAGCACGTCACCGAGCGTCACGGTCTGCGGGGCATCCAGCGCGGGATCGGCGGGGGTGTCAACGCCCACCGGGATATTGCTGCGAATGCCGCCGCCGTTGGTGATGGCGATCTGCGCGCCGGTTTCGGCCCGCATCGCGTCGGTGATCAGGTCGCCGAGGTTGCACTCCTGCACACGGCACACCGCGCGGTCGCCGATCAGGAAGACGGCGCTTTCGCCGACAGCGGTCGCCTTCAGCGCGTCAATCGGCGCGGCGAGTTCGGTCAGGACGGCTTCCACCGCCGGGTCTGGGGTGATGAAGCGCGACATAAAGATCGTGTCGCCGCCCCAGTCAGAAAGTAGGCCATCAGCGTCGAATTCGACATCGAGGC
>JAEURB010000298.1 GCA_016788435.1 Anaerolineae bacterium
CCCTTCCCGCTGTCGTCATCGCTGGCGACCTGATAGTTGTACGGGTCGTTGACAGCGAGGTTGGTATCCATGTCGCTGCTTACGGAAATCGAGATCGTGTCGCCGGCGCTGGCTTCCAGTGTGAAGAAGGCGCTCCCGTTCGCTCGCGTCAGTTCGCCAGTTAGCGGTTCGTCCACTGTGACGGGCTGCAGGTTGGCGGTGGATAACGTGAGCGTGAAGTCGCCGGTATCGCTGCCGCCCAGGCTGCTGGCGACAATGGTGTAAATGCCACTGTCGTTGAGCGTGATCGGGCCAATCAGCGAGTTGAGATTGCCCGCACCGTCATCGTTGTAGGCAATTTCCACGCTATTCGGGTCGTTCAGGCGCAGGTACGAGTCGAAATCGTCCGACTCGAGGCGGATGGTCACCCCGTCTCCCGCGGCCGCCGTGAACGAGAAGGTCTGCGAAGGCGCGCTGGCCGTCAGGGTACCCTGCACGGTTTCGCCCGGTTCGATGGTCTCGATCTCGAAGGTCTCCAGCGACAGCGTGTACGCGCCGGTCGAGGTCGTCAGGCCGTTTCGCGCGGCATAGCTGGTCGCGGTGATCACATACTCGCCATCGGCCGGCAGGACGAAGCTGATGCTCGCATCGAGGCTGCCCGCGCTGTCGTCGTCGGTCGTCAGTTCATTCTCATCGGCATCCGACAGCACCAGATACGGGTCGAAATCGTCAGAAATCAGGGTGATGAGCACGGAATCGCCCTCTTTACCTTCGAAGCTGTACAGTGCCGAGGTGGCGTCTTCGGTCAGCTCGCCATCAACCGAATCCCCGACGGCGATAGGCGTCGCATCTGCCTGGGCGCTTACTGCGAGCGGTACGACTGCAAGGACAAGCAAGGAAAAAATCAGAAGCAAGCGGCGAATCACGTCAATACTCCTTGGTTGAGTAGCGGCTGATCGTAGACTGTCTGATCAGAACCTGATTCTCACTATATCACCAATCTGCGCAGGGGAAACAACGCCTGAGGAAAAGCTTGGAACGCGGCGGGTTTGCGGCGGGCAGACGATATGCTAGAGTCGCTGCACCGTCTGGTTTGGAGTGCAATCCGTGATCAAGGATTTTGCCAGCGCCGCCCGACCTGTGCTCGATCTGCCAGTGGTGCGGCGCACCCGGCGCAACCACGGCCTCGAACACGCTACGATCCACATTCTGTCGCGGCGCATGAAGAAGCTGCGGATGGCCGGGCGAAGTGATGCGGGTGGCTTCATCCTGATCGGCGACGCGCCGACCGAGTCAATCGAAGCGGCAGCCCGCGAGGCGCTGCGGCAGATGAAGGCCGGCGAACATGAACTGGCCATTCATCCCAACTGCGGCACCAATCTGGTGACGACCGCCTCGCTGGCGACCAGCGCGGCCATGCTCGGCCTGGCGGGAGCCAGCCGGAAAGCGGCCTGGAACCGCTTGCCCTGGGTGATGGCGCTCATCGCCGCTGCGCTGGTGGTTGGCCAGCCACTCGGGATGACCTTGCAGCGTTACTTCACGACCGATGGCGACCCCGGCGACCTGGAAATCGAGCGTATCGAGCGCAGCGAACAGGCGCTCATCCCCGGCCGCGCGCCACTGGTCGTGCACCGCGTCACCACGCGCCTCGGCTAGATCATGCCCGCCGCGACCTTCATCGTGCTGCATGGCGAAGACGAGTTCAGCCTCGACGAGGAGTTGGCCCGCTTGCGCGCCGAACTTGACGGCGGGCCGAATGCCGGCCTCAACACCAGCGTCGTAGACGGGCCGCAAACGACCGTTTCGGAAGTCCTGGGCGCTGTCGAAGCCTATCCCTTCCTGGCCGATTCGCGTGTCGTGATTGCGCGCGGGCTGCTGGCGCATCTAACGCGCAAGGGAGCCGGTGAAACGGGCAAGAAGGGCATCGAACTGCTCGTCCAATCGCTGCCCGCGCTGCCCGCCTGGAGCCGCCTGATCTTCGCCGAGCGCGGCAAGCTGCCCGACTCCAACGCCGTACTCAAGCTGGCCGCTGATGCCAAAAGCAATGGAGCCGCGCGCCGCTTCGACCCGCCTGAAGACAGCACGGGCTGGATTCTCAAACGGGCGGAGTTGCACAACGGAAAAATCGAGCGTAACGCCGCGCGCGCGCTGTCGGCGGTCACGCAGGGCGACCTGCGGCTGGCCGATAACGAACTGTACAAGCTGATCGCCTTCGCCGGACAGCGGGTGGTGACAGAGGCCGACGTGGCCCAACTGACGCCCTACGTGGCCGAGGCCGTCGTCTTTGACATGGTGGATGCGCTGGCGGAGGGACGGGGCGAACGGGCGGCCCGGCTGGCCCACCGGCTGCTCAATCAGAACGAAGACCTGTTCGGCCTGCTGGCGATGATTACGCGCCAGTTCCGGCTGCTGCTGCTGGTGCGTGACTATCTGGACGACGGCGGCCGCCCGGACGCGGATTCCGTTTCTAAGGCGGTCGGCGTTCACGCCTACCCAGCGAAAAAATTGCTTGGTCAGGTGCGCCACTTCGACTATCCCCAGCTCGTGAAGA
Source organism: Anaerolineae bacterium (assembly GCA_016788435.1). Lineage (GTDB taxonomy): Bacteria > Chloroflexota > Anaerolineae > Aggregatilineales > Phototrophicaceae > Flexifilum. The sequence goes on from JAEURB010000298.1 coordinate 2,531, forward strand.
TCTACACGGCGCTCTACACGATGGACGTGCGCATCAAGACCGGCGAAATTCAGCCCGAACTGGCGCTCGACTTGTTGATAGCGAGGCTGGCGGGAACGTAAAGGTGCGCTCGCGAGCGTACCCTGAAACATCCTCTCCTCGCAAGCCGAATCGAAACGGAAAGCGTACTCGCTCAGCGTGTAAAAAAGTCCCTCTCCACTTGGGCTTTGCATTACCCACATTTCGAGGGGAGATTGCAGATTCGTCACCCGATAGGTGCGCATTTGTAAGATGCGCTCTTGAGCGCACCGGCCTTCACCGTTTCTTGCCGGGCCGCGCTCCGCTTTTCTCCCCCTCTCCTCTTTTCGGAAACGGGGCCCAGGGTGAGGTTTCTTTCGGGACGGGTTTCTTTCGGGACGGGTGAGGGCTACGCAGCGGCGTCCCCTATTCCTGCGGTGGCTTGGCGGCCTCCGAATTGCGCCCAAGCGACAGGTTGGAGATGACGTTCCCGGCCAGCGACAGCAGTTCGACCGGCACGACATACTTGGTGGATGGGCTGGCTCCCAGCGCGCGCAGCGAGTCCAGGTATTGCAGCATCATCGTCTGCGGGTCGAGGTCCTTGGCCTCTTCCTGCAGCGCCTGTAAACCGGCGGCGCGGCCCTGCTGCAGCAGGAACTGAGCCTGGCGGTCACCCTCCGCGCGCAGGATCGAGGATTGTTTCTCGCCCTCGGCGCGCAGGATGGAAGCCTGCTTCTCGCCCTCGGCGATCATGATGGCCGACGCGCGCTCGCCTTCGGCGCGCGTGACGGTGGCGCGGCGTTCGCGCTCGGCGCTCATCTGGCGGTTCATGGCCTCGCGCACCATCGGCGGCGGCTCAACCTCGCGGATTTCCACGTTGGTGATCTTCATGCCCCACCGTTCGGTCACTTCGTCCAGCTTGACGCGCAGGACGCTGTTGATCTGTTCGCGGCGGGCCAGCACATCGTCCAGCTCGATGTCACCAATGACGGCGCGCAGCGTGGTCGCAGCGATATTGAGCGAGGCCGATACCACATCGAATACCTCCAGCACCGACAGCTTGGGGTCAATGATGCGGTAGTAGACGAGGAAATCAATGTCAATCGGCGTGTTGTCTTTGGTGATGGCCGTCTGGCGCGGGATTTCGAGGAATCGCTCGCGCATATCCACCTTGCGCCCCTTCTCCATGAACGGGATGAGCAGGGTGAGGCCGGGGCCGCGCGAACCAGCGAACTTGCCGAGGCGCAGCACCACCAGGCGCTCATATTCGGGCAGCACCTTGATACTGCCGAAGATGATCATCAGCAAGACGATGACGAAGATGATGATAATGGCGACTTCCATTGAGTCTTACTCCTCGTTGCCAGGCTCGTTCTTGATCTTCGGTTCTTCGGCGGCCACGATCAGGACGAGGCCGTCGCGGTCGAGGACGACAATAGATGCATCGGTGGGGATCGGCGTTGGGCTGTTTTCGCTGGCCCGTGCGCTCCAGCTTTCGCCCTGCACCCGCACCATGCCCACCGGATTAAGCGGAGATTGCACCCGCCCGTATTCGCCGACCAGCGGCCGGTCGGTGCGCAGCGCCGCCGACTGCGTGTGCGTACGCAGAATCGGCGTCAACACATAGCGGTAGTAGGCGAGCGAGATGCCCGTCACCGCCAGAATCAGGATTGGCGAGACCATCGTCGTGCTGAACAGAAACAGACTGCCCACGATTTGCAGCGCCAAACCGCCCAGCGACAGAGCTCGGTGGCGCTCCTCCATGAACGGCAGCACGAGGAACAGAACGCCTCCGACGATCACGAGCAGCGCCGCCCACCAGTTGACGGGCATGCTCGCCAGCAGCAGCAGCGAACCGATGACCAGCGCGGCGGCCAGCAGCTCGACGATACCCGTGCCCGGCATATAGGCAGCCGTAACGGCCAGCCACACGCCAGTGACCAGCACAAGATAGACCAAATTGGGATCCAGCAGAATCGAGAGATCCATTCCACCCCCGAACAGGCCAACACAAGATAACCCTATTATAAGGGCGTTCCGGCCGCCGTGCCCCCAAGAAAGCGGGGGAGCGCCCGTTAGCGGCGCTGAAATACGCTTGCTATACTCGCTAAGCGAAGCTCCGCACGCGGTTCAAGCGGCCGCCCACCCATTCGAAGGGGAGACCAGACGTGTCGTCCAACTCTGCGACCTCATCGCCTGAGCCGCGCCAGGCCGGCCCGCCGGTTGTCCTCGAGGCGCGTGGTCTGACCAAACGCTTTCCCGGCGTTCTCGCCAACGATCACATTGACCTGCAACTGCGCAAAGGCGAAGTGCTGGGCCTGCTTGGCGAGAACGGCGCGGGCAAAAGCACGCTGATGAACCTGATTTACGGGCTGTATGCGCCCGACTCAGGCGAGATCTTCGTCAATGGGCAGCCGGTGCAGGTTCAGGACGCCAAAGACGCCATCCGCATGGGCATCGGCATGGTGCATCAGCACTTCCAGTTGATACCCGTGCTGACTGTCACCGAGAATATCATGCTCGGCGACGAGTCCGTGCGCGGGCCTTTCCTCAACCGGCGGGCGGCCCGCCAGCGCATCGAGGCCATCTCCAGAGAGTACGGGCTTGATGTGCCGCCCGATGCGCTCATTGAAGACCTGTCGGTGGGCGTGCAGCAGCGCGTCGAAATCGTCAAGGCGCTCTATCGCAAGGCCGACATCCTCATCCTCGACGAGCCGACCGCTGTGCTGACGCCGCAGGAAGCCGAAGGCCTGTTCGACGTCATGCGGTCGCTGATCGCCAGTGGCCGCAGCATCATCTTCATCAGCCACAAGCTCAAGGAAGTGCTCGAAATCTGCGACCGCGTGGTGGTGCTGCGCGGCGGCAAGGTGGCCGGCGAGGCCGACCCGAAGCAGTCTACCGAGGCTTCGTTGGCCGCCATGATGGTTGGCCGCAGCGTACTCCTCGAAGTCGAGAAGAAGCCTGCGCAGCCGGCGCAGCCCGTCCTCGAAATCCAGGACCTGCTCGTACGCGACGACCGGCAGTTGTTAGCCGTCAACAACCTCAGCCTGTCGGTGCGCGCCGGTGAAATCCTGGGCGTGGCCGGCGTGCAGGGTAACGGCCAAACCGAACTGGTCGAAGCGATTACCGGGCTTCGGCTGGTCGAGGACGGCTTGGTTCGCATCGGCGGCCAGGACGTGACCAACGCCGCGCCGCGCCGCGTGACGGAAGCCGGCACCTCGCACATCCCCGAAGATCGGCAGAAGAACGGCATGGTGGCGGCCTTCAGCGTTCAGGACAATCTGGTGCTGCAAACCTACTATCAGCCGCCCTTCGCCAGCGGCATTGGTGGGGTGGTAGCCGACGCTCAGGCTATCGAAGACAACGCCCGGGCGCTCATCAAGCAATATGACGTGCGCACACCTGGCCCCGCCACACCTATCAGCAAGCTGAGCGGCGGCAACCAGCAGAAGGCGATTGTCGCCCGCGAGATGTCACGGCCGATCAAGCTGCTGATCGCCGCCCAGCCGACGCGCGGCCTGGATGTCGGCTCCATCGAGTTCATCCATAAGCAAATCGTGGCCGTCCGCGATAAAGGAGCGGCAGTGCTGCTCGTTTCGGCCGAACTCGACGAGATTCTGTCGCTCGCGGATACCGTCGCCGTGATGTATGGCGGCCAGATCATCGGCCAGATGCCCATCGAGCAGGCCGACCGCAACACCATTGGTCTGCTGATGGCGGGCGTCCGCCCGGAAAGCAATCCCGCGCAGGAGGCGGCTCATGGCTGAAGCACTCAATACGCTGCCGCGCCCCGAACCTCCCGCCAGGCTGGCGGGCTTCGGGCGCTTCTGGCGGCGGATTTCGCCATCGCTGGTGCCGGTCCTGGCCGTTGTCACCGCCATCATCGCCACCATTCCACTGATGATCATCACGGGCGGGCGCGGCGATGTGGGCAAGGGTCTCAACATCGCCGGTACGGCCTGGGCGGCGCTGCTCGAAGGCTCGGTCGGGTTGGTCATCAACGACGTGGTGTCGGTAGATGACTTCGCGCTGCTCACGCAGATCGCCGCCGCCGACCCCGAAGGCGTCTTCGACCAAAGCGACCTGCGCCGTTTCTCGCGCTCGGCTTCCGACCTGGTGGCGGTGGGCGTCGAGCAGGCGGCGGCTTATCAGGCGCTCTTCGCGGCACTTCCCGCCGATCTGGACGCGCAGGCGATTGACGACCTGGCGGCCAGCATCGAAACCATGCGCGCGGTCACGCCAGACACGCTGCGCGCCATGGATCCCCTGCTGACCGAGCTGGCCGAACTACCGCCCGCCGATACCCGCGCGCTGGCTGAATCGCTCGCAGGGTTCAGTTCTCTGACGGCCGAAGACCGCGCTGCGCTGGAGGCGGTGGCCCCCTCGGCGGCCGCGCTCGATGACGCGACGGTCCTGGCCTGGATGATGATTGTCAACGAGCATGGTGTGATCCGGCTGGCGCGCCTGAACGAGCGCCTCGACGCGCTGGAAGCGGCCGGTATCCCGCTCGACGGCCCCGAAGCCGGCGCGCTGTTGACCCTTGCCGGGCTGCAAGGCGGCTCAGACAAAGCACGCTCGGTGGCCCAAACCTATGCCACCTTGACGGCCGCTGGTATCACCGGCCCAACCGGCCTTCAGCAGCAGGTCGAAATCGTGCGTCGCCTGTACGACGCCGGGCTGCTGACCGACAGCAACGTGATCGCGGCCATCAACAACGAACTGCCGCAGGCGCTGGAGGATTATCTGATCATCCAGCGGCCGGGTAACCGTATCATCGTCGCGCCGGCCAGCGAACGCGCCGGAATCGTCTGGTCATCGCCCGATACGGTATCTGAGGAGTGCAAAAGCTCGCCCGGTGCCGAATCGCGGCCGTGCGTCGCCTATCTCGCGCTTGGTCAAAGCGCGGCCATGTTCTTCCCCGCCAAGCTGGAGACGATGCTGGTCCGCGCGACGCCGTTCATCATGGCCGGCCTCGCGCTGGTCATCTCGTTCAAGACTGGCTTGTTCAATATCGGCGGCGAGGGCCAGTTGTACGCCGGCGCGATCTTCGCGGTGGCGGTCGCTATCTCGCCGCAGCTTCGCGACTTGCCGACGCTCGTTTATGTCCTGCTCGTCATGGCGGCCGGCATGTTAGGAGGCTTCCTCTGGGGCAGCATACCGGGTGCCTTAAAGGCCTTCACCGGCGCGCATGAGGTCATCACGACCATCATGCTCAACTACATCATGATTCTGCTGGTGGACTGGCTGATCAAGTCCACTGAACCGGTCATCTTGCTCGACACCACCGCTTCGACGCCGCGCACCCCGTTCGTGAACCCGAACGCCACCCTGCCTGTCTTCACTGATATCCCGCTGTGGGGGTTCATACTGGCTGGTATTGTGCTGGCAGGCATCTTGATCTGGCGTAAGCGCGCGGCCATTGCGCTGAACCGCCGTTTGCTGATCCGGCCCATCACCTACGGTCTGGTCGTCGGTATCGGCGGCCTGTTTCTGTACTGGAGCAGCGTGCAGAACCGCCTCCATGTCGGCTTCATCATCATGCTGGTCTCGATTTTCGTGGTGGACTGGTTCATCAACCGTTCCACGCTCGGCTTCGAGTTTCGCACGGTCGGCTCAAACCCCAACGCCGCGAGGTACTCTGGCATCAGCGTGCGGCGCAGCATCGTGCTGGCGATGGCCCTTACCGGCGCGATCATGGGTCTGACAGGCGCGATGGAGGTGAGCGGCGTGCAGAAGAATATGCAGCCGGCCTTCTTCGCCGGGCTGGGCTTCGACGCGATTGCGGTGGCACTGCTGGCTCGCAACAACCCGAAAAGCATGATCTGGTCTGGCCTGCTGTGGGGCATTCTGCTCAGCGGTGCCGGCCTGATGCAAACCCGCGCCAATATCTCGATTGATACGGTGAAAATCGTGCAGGCGCTGGTGCTGATCTTCATCGCCGCCGACGCCATCATCCGCTGGATCTGGCGTATTCCGGCCACCGACGACACGCAGGCGCTGACATTCACGAAAGGTTGGGGCTGAGCATGGCCACAATGACTGCACCTGTCCTCCACGCCCATTCGGCGCGCCGCCGCTTCCGGGTCACGCGGACGCAGGTCTTCGCCATCGTCTTCATCGTGATGGCGGTCTCGCTGATCAACAGCGCCCTGCGCGTGCTGCCGCCCGATTCGGTGACGACACTTACCTTCGGGCCGGGTCTGCCGCGTATTCCCGTGCCAACCGCGCCCTACGCCTTCGTCGTCGGCGTGTTCTATGCCATCACCGGCGTCGTCGCTCTCATCCCGCGCCCATCGCTGCGCCGCGCCCAAACGCTCCTCCTGCTCATCAGCGGCATCCTCATCATCCCGACTCTGCTGATTGTGGCGGCGGCCAACAACAGCACCAACGTAACGACCATGCTCTCCGTCAGTCTGCGCCTGAGTACGCCGATTGTGCTCGGCGCGCTGGCTGGTATCTGGGCCGAGCGTTCGGGCATCGTCAACATCGCCATCGAAGGCATGATGCTGACCGGGGCCTGCTTTGGTTTCGTCACGTTCACGCTGCTGGCGCCAGGCATGACCACCAGCACCGCGCAGTTCGTCGGCGTGGTGGCGTCCGTGCTGTCCGGCGGGCTGATGGCGCTCCTGCTCGGCTGGCTGTCCATCACCTTCGGCGCTGACCAGATTGTGAGCGGCACGGCCATCAACATCCTCGCGGTCGGCGTGACGAGCCTGGTGCGCCGCGAGGTGCTGCTCTCGTCCGAGGCGGGCCGTGAGACATTGCAGCAAATCCCGATCCCGGTGCTGAAGGATATTCCGATTCTTGGCGAAGTGCTGTTCACCGGGCGGCCGATCTTCTACCTGATGTTCGTGCTGCTGATCTTCACAACGGTCGTGCTGTTCTACACGCGCTGGGGGCTGCGGATGCGCGCCATCGGCGAGAACCCGCACGCGGCCGATACCGTCGGCGTCAACGTCATCCGTATGCGCTGGCGCAACATCTTCATCAGTGGCCTGATCGCCGGGCTGGCGGGGGCGTGGTTCTCGCTGGAGACGACTGGCAGCTTCGACGACAACATGACGAGCGGGCGTGGCTTCATCGCGCTGGCAGCCATGATTTTCGGCAACTGGCTGCCGTTTGGGGCGTTCGCGGGTGGCCTGTTGTTCGGCTTCTCCGATGCGCTCGGCCAGCGTTTCCAGTTCCTCGGCGTTCCGATACCGCCGCAATTCCTGCAAATGGTGCCCTACATCGTCACCATCGTGGTGCTGGCCGGGCTGGTGGGCAAGAGCAGGCCGCCCAAAGCGACGGGCAAGCCGTATAAGAAAGAGGGCGGTTAGCGGCCTGCGCCACCCACCCCCGGCCCCTCTCCGCACGCGGAGAGGGGCCGGATTTGAGGTTGCGGCGCGTCAGCCGCCAGAACCGGCCTGGCTGCTCTGGCCCCGTGACCGGAGCGCCTCGAAATGATCGGCCGGGAACTGGAACAGTACAACCGGTGACGGCGGGCTTTTCGACACCTGCACGTCAATCTCGTAGTCCAGGTAGATGCAGTCGCTCATATCGTCGTCGTAGGCCGGGTTGAAGACCATCAGATACATGCTGTCGAACAAGGCCGTGTCCACCACGCCGCCACGGCCCAGCGGGACGGCGCTCACTGTGCTATCCGTAATGCCAATCGCCCACAATTCCAGCGTGCTGTCGTCGTTGATTAGCCCGGCATAGTAGATGCCAGGTGGCGGGTTGAAGCGGAAGTAGTTGGCTCCCAGTTCCTGAATCCCCTCGCCGGTGAACGTCCAGCGTCCGGTGTCGGTAATGGAGTTTTCGAGCCACACCGTCGCGTCAAACAGCGGGGCGAGCGCGTAGTCGCGGGCCAGGTTCTTCACACGGTAACGGGCGATGTAGCCCGGCACGGTTTGGCCGCTCGGCGCGAGGAGTTCCTCCAGCGACGCCCAGCCGTCGAGGACGGCGATGTTCTCCCAGTACTGGCGCACCGCGTTCGGCCCCAGGTCATCTGTCAGCAGTTGCAAGAACGGCCATTCGCCATACTGAACCGCGCCCTCGTCGGGATCGTTGATGGTTCCGAAGCACAGTTCCGGATAGTTGAAGGCATCAATGACGTAACCGGTCGCGTCCTGGTCCTTGCCCGCTACCGCCGTTTCCATCCAGGTCGCGGTGGCCTCGTAAATCCAGTTATGCGGGTCGGCCGAGTCGAAGCCGAATTGCAGCGCGTGATTGAACTCGTGTGCGACCGTGGCGCGCAGCAGGGCGAAGGCGCCCGCCTCGTCGTTGCCATCGCCTCCTTCTTCATCCGCGAAGTCGTTTTCGACAATCAGATAGCTGCCAGCCGAGGCGGTTTCGGCTTCCGGCGTGTTCGGGTTATCGCCCACGACCACATCGGGAACGGCATAGCCAACCGCCTGTTCACCCGCGCCGAGCAAGTCTTTGACGTAAATATCGAAGCGGCCGTCGCCCCCCAGAATGCCGTCATCCGGCGGAACCGGCCAGCCCATCACGGTCACTTCGGCCTTCCAGGCTTCCTCGGCAGTCTCCGCCACATAGGCGACGAACTCATCCGACAATGCGGCATCCTGGCCGTTCATCGTGTAGTGAATGCGGAAATTGGGCGACTCGTACACGAGCATCGGGCCGCTGAGTTGCACGCGGGTCAGTTGCGCCAGTTCATCCAGTACGGACTCATCACCGATGACGATGCGCAGCCGGAAGCCGCCGCTGGAATTGGTATCGGGATAGCGGGCGATCACCACCTTGTACGAACCGCCATCCTCCGACACGTAGCCGATGGCCGAGTCGTACGTCTCATCGCTGCGGTCGTCGTTCTGAACGACCAGCCTGGCCGTCGAGTCATAAACCGATACCACGGTATCGAGGTCGCCACTGGTCGCTTCGCTGACCACCAGCAGAGCTTGCCCCGGTTCAAGCGTGATTGGATAGGCCTTCTCAGGCACGCTGCCGTCCAAGAAGCCTTCGAAGTTGAACTCCTGACCATCCTGAGCGGCGGCGGCTGTAGTGAGAGACAGAAGAAGGACTATGACGGCGATCAGGCCGAACCACTGCTTGCGGATCACGGAATGCTCCTCACGTGAACGCGCAGCAAGAGGCTGCGCGCTGGGTTCGCTTCCGGCCAGAAAGAGGCGACCGTTCGCGACACTCCACTTTAGCACGATCTGACTGGCCTCGCCCCAATGTTTGCATTCCGCCGGGTAAGCGTCAAAATGGAGTATTGTTCCGATGCGCAACGGTATTCGGGAGAGTTGTGGTCATGGCTGCCGTACAAGAACCTTCACTCCAGGATCTGGATATTCTGGAGGCCATTCACTCCATCATCGCCCGCTATCCGCCCCTGACCGCCGACCGGCATCGCCTGCAGATTGCGGTTCGCGATGGGGTGGTGCTGCTGGCGGGCCACGACCGGACGCCTATCACCCGCCTTTACCTGATTGACCGTGTCTCCGAGCTGGACGGCGTGCGTGGCATCAACGCTGATGGCTTGTACGATGACGAGTCGATCCGCTTGGAAATCGGCAGAATACTGCCCGAAGGCGTGATCGCCAACGTGACGTACGGCATCGTCGTCCTCAGCGGCAAGCTGCCCGCCGGCACGACAGAAGCCGCCGTGACCAAGCGGGCAGGGGCTGTGCCGGGGGTTGTTCAGGTCGTCACGCACTTCCTGTAACGCCAACGCAGATGCGGGGGATATTGCATCGAAATTCGTCCATGATCTGAATCCCTCATCCCCCAGCCTCTACTCCCGAGCCTTTGTGTCTACGCGCGGCAGAGAGAGGGGTGAATAGCGCGCGAACCAAGCCAATTTTCCTCTCCACTTGGGAGAGGGACTAAGGGTGAGGGCCACGCGGCTGATTTGATGCGCTATCCCTGGTCAGGGCCATCGGGCACGTTGACAGGCGCCCGCATTCTCCATACACTGGTGGCAGATTGGGTCGCGAGGTTTAACCCGTCATGATGCTTTTCCAGCACTGTTGTTGTTGTCTGAAACGGGGGCGTTAGCGACCTTCAGACAGCGGCGTGCCTAGACCCACTAAACGCTGACAGTACACGAAGGCGCAGCGCCCCGGCCAGAGAGCCGGCTAGCGACTGCGCTTTTTCGTTGACTGCCAGCGTTTTGTTTTCCAGAACAGCACCGAACACCACCCTGCACGGTGTGCGAGATGAACAGAGACGAGGCAACATGTCTGCACTTCCCGCCATTCTTCCCCATCCGGTCACCACTACGCCGCGCGGCCGCGCGCTTGAGGCGCTGATCGGCCACACGCCGCTGCTGGCTTTCCGTCAGTTAACGGCGCATTTGCCGCATGACGTCGCGATTTACGCCAAGGCCGAATGGACGAACCCCGGTGGCAGCGTCAAGGACCGCGCGGCGGCCAGCATCATCCGGCAGGCCGAACGCAGTGGCGACTTACGGGCCGGCCGAACGCTGCTCGACAGCACCAGCGGCAATACAGGTATCGCCTACGCCATGCTCGGCGCGGCCAGGGGCTATCCCGTCAGGCTTTTCGTCCCGGCCAACGTCAGCCCGCAACGTATCGCTATCCTGCGCGCTTATGGGGCCGAACTAACGCTCACTGACCCGCTGGAGGGATCAGACGGCGCGCTGCGCGCCGTGCGCCAACTGGCCGCCGCCGAGCCCGAGCGCTACTTCTACGCCAACCAGTACAACAACCCAGCCAACTGGCAGGCGCATTACCTCACGACCGGCGTCGAAATCTGGGAGCAGACCGGCGGGCAGGTGACACATTTCGTCGCTGGCCTCGGCACCAGCGGCACGCTGATGGGCACGGGCCGCCGCCTGAAGGAATACCGTCCCTCCATTCAGATCGTGGCGCTGCAGCCCGACTCGCCGTTTCATGGGCTGGAAGGCCTTAAGCACATGCAGACGGCCATTCAGCCAGGTATCTATGACGGCTTGTTCCCCGACTGGCAGCTTGCTATTACGACCGAGGCGGCCCACGAGATGGCCCGTCGCCTGGCTCGTGAAGAGGGCTATCTGGTGGGCATCAGCGCGGCGGCAGCCATGGCTGGTTCGCTGCAACTGGCCGAAGAATTGGCCGGGCGCGGCGAACCCGGCGTGGTCGTGACGCTGTTTCCCGACAGCGCCGCCAAGTACCTGCATGAACCGTTCTGGGCGGAATAGCCCGCGATGGAGGAACCACAGCACCTTGAACCGCGTATACTGTTAAAGCAGGCTCATCCAGTGAAGGACTCAGCGCAAATGGGGGATCAGAATGGTTGTTCGGATGGCAGCACTTTGCGGCGCGCTGGCCGCGCTGGCGCTGGCTGCGTGTCAGCCGCTGGCTAACATGGCCAACTCACCCACGGCAGAGGCCAGGCACACGACGTATGAAGTTCCGCTCGATGGCGCCACTAGCGCTGATCTCATCATCGGCAGCGTGGTTTCCGCCATCCACATCCAACCGCTCGATCCATCCTCTCCACTGCTGCTGACTGCTGAATTGGGTTATATCGGCGAACTGACCACGACCGCCGAAGGGGCCGAAGATCGGACCGTTACTATCACCGATGAACTGAACAACGCTTCCTACAACGGCCCGCCGCTGGCCTTCACCATCGGTTTGAATCGCCTGCCTGCGGTTCGCCTGAACGTATCGAGCAGTTCAGGTGACGTGAACCTCAACCTGCGCAATTTCAACGTCAACGCGCTGGCTGTTTCAACGGCGTCAGGCGCGGTTTCGGCCCTGCTCCCGGCAGGCTCCGGGTTATACCCGGTGAACGCGCTAACTGCGTCCGGCGATATCGAGTTCACGCTGGCCGATAATGCCGCCGTGCAGTTCCAGTCGATTTCGACGGCTTCCGGCGATATTCGCATCACCGCGGGCAATGGTGGCGACATCGCAGGTACGATGGTCAACTCGAGTTCAGGCGATATTACGCTCACCTTCCCGGCTGAAGTGACGGCTGGTTTCCGTATCGGCACATCATCGGGAAATATCACTATCCATGTGCCGGATGGCCTGCCGGTGCGGCTGGAAGTGGTGAGCAACGCCAGCGGAACGGTGAACGTGCCCGCCAGCATGACGCAGGTGCAGGGCCAGAGCGACCTTGGTGTGTGGCAAACGGCTGGTTACCCGGAAACCGGCCCGCGCGTCGAGATCATCATCACCAGTACGGCTAGCGGTGACGTGACGATTCAACAACAGTAGTTGAACGTAGCCTCTGGGCGGCCTCGCCTGTGGTCGCCTGGAGCTGTAACCGTCGGGCTATAGTTGCGACCCGTGAAGGAGGGCTATTAAACCTGCTTCAGCGGGCGCAGCCATAGCCCGATGCACTATGGCGTTTAAGTAACCTGAGCTTCGGATAACGTCTGTGGTCAGCAACTCTCTCACAGCCCACTTCCCTCGCCCGTTAGCCCTGCGTGCCGCTGCCGCATTGCGTCATTCCGGTCTACCCGGCGTTCACCTGCCATCTGTTCGTCTGATTTATGCTGGATCGGTGCTGACCTGCGAAGAGGTGCGCCTGTTGTCCGTTATTCTGTCCGGTTGTCCGGTACGTTCTTCCCTCAAGTGTTTGTCCTGATGTTTCGATTCTGTCCGGTTGTCCGCTCTTTCACAGACTTGCTAATATCGCCGCATCCTCCCCTCTCCAGAATGGAGAGGGGCCGGGGGTGAGGTTTCGTTTGAGGGGCCGGGGGTGAGGTTTCGTTTGAGGGGCCGGGGGTGAGGTTTGGGTGCATCTGTCACCACCCTCCACCGAGCAGCCGTTTGTACAGGCTGATCAGTGAGCCTGCGGCGGCGTCCCATGTTTGGGTCTGCGCGAAGGCACGGCCTGCTGCGCCCATCCTGGCGCGAAGTTCCGGGTCGTTCAGCAGGTGGACGATAGCGGTGGCCAATTCGGGCGCGGCGTTCTCCTGGCTGATGAGCAGCCCGGTTTCGACTTCGCGCACGGCATCTTCAGCGCCGCAATCGCGCGAACCGATCACCGGCAGGCCGGCCGCGCTCGCCTCCAGCAGCGCCAACCCGAAGCCCTCGAAGCGCCCGCTGAGGTTGAGCGAGGGGAGCGCGAATACGTCGGCGGCGGCATAGCGGCGCAGCAGTTCGTCCTGCGGAATACGCCCCAACAGTTCGACTGAATCCGTCAGCCCGCGTTTGGCGATGGCGGCGCGCACCTGCTCGACATAGCCCGGTTCCTGATCGAGAGCCCCGACGATCCAGCAGCGAGCGGCGGGGATTTGCTGGCGGACGAGCGCGATTGCCTCAACCAGCGCCAGCACGCCCTTGCGCGGCTTAAGTGCGCCGACGAACAGGATAGTTCGGCCGTCTTTCTGTGCTGCGGGCAGGTGGGCGAAACGCGCGGCGTCAATACCATTCGGAATGACATCTGCGCGCGCGCCGGGCAGGGCGATTTCAGCCTCGCGCGCGGTGTAGTGGCTGACGCAGGCCAGCGTGCCCTGGCGGAAGGCCTGGCGATAGATCAGTCCGGCCACGCCCCGGCGCGCCGGCAAACGGACATACGTGCCGTGTCCGGTGATGACCAGTGGGCGGCTTCCGGCGGCGAGGGCGGCCAGCGGAGCATAAAGCTCGACGGCGCAGTGGACGAGGTCGCAGCTGGCCAGCGCTTTTCGGGCAGCGGGCAGTGCGCGAAGCTGAGCGGCGATCATCCCCGGCTCGCGTGGCTCGACCGTGGGCAGTAGGCGCACGCTGGCAGGGTCGGCTTCCGGCGGGCTATTGCGCGTAGTCAACACCATTACATTCACACCCGCCCGGCGCAGCGCCGCCAGAATGCTCGACGAATAGTGCGCCCAGCCGTGCCGATGCGTCAGGTCGGCCGCCAGCAGCCCGATGCGCAGACGGTCAGCGGGCATCGCTGGCCTCCGCAAGCGCGCTGAGGATGCGTTGAGCGCGGCTGCCCCACGTGTACTCGCGCACTACCAGCGCGCGCGCTGCTTCACCGAGCGATTGGCGCAGGCTGGGGTCGGCTTGCAGGCGGGTGATGGCCTCGGTCAGCGCTCCGGTATCGGAGGGCGGCACGAGCAGGGCGGTCTCGCCGTCCACCACGACCTCGGCCGTGCTGGGCAAGTCCGTAGCGACGATGGCGCAGCCCGCCGCCATATATTCAAACAGCTTGATTGGAGAGGCGTACCAGGCGAAATGCTCAGTCCAGGGGAAGGGCATGGCCGCCACGTCGAGCGCCGCCAATGCAGCGGGCACCCGATTCGGGTGAAGCTGACCCGCATACACGAAGCGCCCAGCGGGCAGTCCAAGATCCAGCCAGCGGCAGCGCAGAATTTCCGCCTGATCATCCGGCCCGCCCACCAGCGCCAGCGCCGCGCCGGGGATGCCCGCCAGCGCGTCCACCAGCAGCCCAACGCCTTTATCCATGCTCATGGTGTGTAAGCGGCCCACGTAGCCCACGATGAAGGCGTCGTCCGGCCAGCCGAATGCGGCGCGGGCTTCGGCGCGGGCGGGCAGGCTGGCGAAGCGGTCGAACCGCACGCCGTCATGCGCGACGTGGGCGCGCCCCGGCTCGGCTCCCATCGCAACCAATTCGTCGCGCAATTTTCCGGTGGTGGCGAAGACCGAGGCATTACGCGCAGCCCGCCTCTGCAGCCACAGTCCGGCGCGGCCCTTCGCCTTGCTGTGCGCCTCGTAGCCGAGCTTACGGCGCGGTTTGATCAAACTGAGCAGGGCGATGACGAGCGCATCGCGGCTGTAATAGACCTCAGCCGGCGTGAACAGCGCACCGATGAGCATGGCCAGCGCGAAGGTGACGGCCTGCACGCGGAAGATCAGGCGCGACAGCGGCGTATCCTGCCCACTGACGAGCGCCATCAGGTCGAGCGTGGGCAGGCGGCGCAGGCGGAAATTGCGCTTGACGCCATAGTGCGCCCACACATCGCTCACGAGTTGCAGTTCGGGCGTGTTCTGACGGGCAGCGGCCCACAGCGACACATCCGCTCCGCTATCGGCGAAGGCCTCGCAGTTCTGGACGACCTGCAAGCCGTGCGCCTTCTCGGTCGGCAGGCGGATATTGGCGATGTAGATCAGGCGCGCGATTTTGCCCTCACCCTCAGTCCCTCTCCCAGGTGGAGAGGGATGCTCCGTCTGACCGGCGGAATCACCCCTTCTCCCTGAGGGAGAAGGGGCCGGGGGATGAGGGCTGGCTGGGCCAGTCACGCTGGTTCGCCGGTCTTCAGCACGCGAACGAGGCGCTCGATCAGACCGTCGAGGCTGTGCGCGGCAGCCGTCCGTTCGCGCAGGCGCAGGCCGAGCGCAGCCCGTTCGGCGGCGGGCAGAACGAGGAGCGTTCGCAGCCGTTCGGCCAAGCCATCTGCATCGTCCGGGCCCTCCGTACGAAGCAGCGCAACATCGCCCCCCAGCAGGTCATCGAAGGCCGGGTTGGTTACGAGCGTAGGCACGGCGCAGGCCATCGCTTCGAGCGCTGCCTTGTCGAACAGGCCGGGCGGGCTGAGGTTGACGGCGGCGAAAGCGGTGCGATAAGCATCACGCACGCCTTCCGCCGATTGCGCGCCAGCCAGCGTCACCCGGTCTTCGACGCCCAGTTCGGCTGCCAGCGCCGCCAGTTGGCCCGGATAGGCAGTATCTTGGCCCGGCGGCACATCGCCCACCAACACGGCGCGTGTCTCTGGCACGGCGGCGACGGCGCGTATGAGCGTGGCTTGGTGCTTGATCGGCATCAGCCGGGCGACGTGGACGATTCGGCCCTCACCCCCACTCCCGGCCCCCACTCCCGTCCCCTCCCCTTCAGCGAGAGAGAAAGCACCCGGTTGCACGGACGCGATCTCTTCACCCCTTCTCCCTGCCGCACGTAGACCCAGCGGTTCGGGAGAAGGGGCCGGGGGATGAGGGCTATCGGGTACCTCGTCCCCACGGAGAGGGGGTTGGGGGGTGAGGTTTGGCGAAAAGTATGCCATATCCACGCCATGCCCCAGCACGCGCAGTTTAGGCGTAGAAATCGGGAAGCTGTCAGGCGCGGCAGTGACGACGCGGCGCACCAGCGGCACGGCGGCCCGTACCGTCCAGTGCGGGCTGCGATGCGTATACCAAAGCGTGACCGGTACGCGGGCGGCTTTCAACTGTGGCGCGCCCAGTACGGCGAACAACGGCATCATGTGGGCGAAGCAGGCCTCATAGCGG
>JAEURB010000311.1 GCA_016788435.1 Anaerolineae bacterium
GGAAGTCGCCGGCGAAGGCGAAGGCATGAACCGGGTTCTGCTCGTTGGAAACCGAGCCATCGCCGAAAGTCCAGAAGTAGCTGGCAATCGGGCCGGTGGACGTGCTGGTGAACTGCACCGACAGCGGGTTGAGTGGGTCCACCGCGAAGGTGAAGCTGGCCAGCACTGGCTCGATAGTGGCGGTGGGTGAAGCAACCGTCACCGTTTGGATGATGCTGTTGCTGCCGCCCGCACCGATTGCGGTGAGGGTGACGTTGAAGCTGCCGCCCGTGGCATAGGTGTGGATCGGGTTCTGCTCGAAGGCCGCCATGCCGTCACCAAAGTCCCAGGTGAAGCCGCTCAGGCCCTCTCCGGTGGACAGGTTCGTGAACTGTACCGACAGCGAGTTATCGGGCAGGACGACCGCCGTGAAGGCTGCCACCGGGGGCGGCACGGGCGTATTGGTCGGTGTCTCAGTCGGTGGGACGGCCGTAGGTGTCAGTGTCGGCGTCTCGGTCGGCGGGACAGCCGTCGGTGTCAGTGTCGGCATATCCGTCGGCAGCAGCGTCGCGGTCGCGGTTTCGGTTGGCATCGCGGTTGGCGGAACGGCCGTCGTGGTCTCGGTCGGCGTATCCGTTGGCAGCGGCAGGGATGTCGCGGTCTCGGTCGGCGTTTCAGTCGGCGGGATAGCCGTCGTGGTTTCGGTCGGTGTTTCCGTCGGCGGAACGTTCGTTGCTGTCGGGGTAGCCGTTTCCGTTGGCGTGGCAGTGGGCGGCACAACCGTCGTCGTGTTGGTCGGCGTGGCGGTCGGCGGCGCTGTCGTCGCGGTACTGGTTGGCGTCAGCGTTGGCGGGGTACTGACCGTTACCGTGCCGGTCGCAGCGGCCTGGCCGCCTGGGCCAAAGGCCAGCAGCGTGACCGTATAGACGCCGGGGAACTGGTAGACCTTGACCGGGCTGGTGGCATTACTGCTCGTGCCATCGCCGAAGTTCCAACTGAAGCTCGTGATGTTGCCCGACGACGTGTTGTTGAATTGCACGGTCAGCGGGGCCATGCCCGACGACGGCGCGAAGGTGAACGACGCGACGGGCGGCGGAACAGCGGGGCTGCGGACGATGACGGGAACCACCGCGACCGCCGTGCCGCCGGGGCCGGTGACCGTCAGGAAGACGTTGAACGTGCCTACGTTGTTGAACGTCGTGCGCGGGTTGCGCTCGGTCGAGGTCTGGCCGTTGCCGAAGTTCCAGAACCACGACGAGATGACCCCAGTCGAGGTATCGGTGAACTGCACGGTCAGCGGCGCGTCGCCGTTGGTCGGATTGGCCGTGAACGAAGCGCGAGGCGCCTGCGGGCCGCGTACATTGACCTGTGAGGTGACGTTGGACGAACCACCAGGCCCGTTGACTGTCAGCGTGACGTTATACAGGCCGGGCGTGACATAGGTCTTGACCGGATTGATCTCGCTGCTGCTCGTGCCGTCGCCGAAGTTCCACAGGAACGACGAGATGACGCCGCTCGACTGGTTGAAGAAGCGGACGGTGAGCGGGGCATCGCCGACGGTCGCCGACTGTGAGAAGGCGGCCACCGGGCGCGCGATGGCGGGCGTTGCAGACGGCTGAGGCGTCGGCCGCGAGTTGCGAATCTGCAGGCCATTGACCGAGCTGGTCAGTACCGTTCCGTCGCGCAGCCACACACGCAGGCGCAGCGTATACGTGCCATCTGGCAGTGCGCTGGTGTTCCATTGGCCGAGCAGACCATCCTGAACCGGCGCAAAGCGTACCGAGTCGGCGGGATACCATAGATTGGCCGTATTCGGTTCAGGGCCGTACTCAAGCTGGTACTGCAGGAAGTTCGGCGCAATGGCCGAGCCGAAGACGGAAATCGTGCCGGCGAGGAAGCTGCCCGGCGTCGGCGAGATGATCACGACGCGGATCGGCACCGGCTGGGCGGTGGGCGGCAGCGCGGCCGTGGGCAGAAGCTGCGATGTCGGGAAGAGCGCGGTCGGAACCTGGCCCGACAGCGTGGGGATGAACAGGGTCGAGGTCGGCGTGACGGTGCCGGGGGTCGCCTGGCCAGTCGTCGTCGGATTGACGGTGGGCGTCAGTGCCGACTCCGCGATCAGGTTGCAGCCGCTGGCAACCACCACCGCCAACAGCAGCATCAGCAACGCAAGGACGTGAATTTTGGTCTTCATACGAAACAGATCCCCCGAACGGTGAGTCGCCGGTCCATCCTGGACGCTGCGGCGAACGGGCCGTACGCCCGCCATCCGCCGAATCCAGCTATTCCCTTCATTGAAGATACACCGAAACAGCCACTACCGGGACGGCCCGGTAGTGCAATCGTAGGGTATCGGGTCATGATTCGGAGCGCAGGGGGCGATTTGGGTGCTCACGCCGCCGAATCTGCCGCCAGCATGCAGCAGATTCGGCGGCCGGGAAGGGCGGCTATAACACTTGCTGAAGCGCGCCCAGCACCGTCGGCAGAAGCTGTTTCTTGCGCGAGACCACGCCCGGCGCATCCATCATCCCGTTGTCGAGGCGCGGGTAGGGTAGGGCCGCCACGATCCGCTGCTGGCCAACCACCAGCAGGCGGCTGTTACCGCGCACCACATCGGTGATCATCAATAGAGCCACGGCCAGTTTTTCCCGTTCGAGCAGGTCGTGAAGGCCGCTGCGCAGGTCGTCAAGGCGGCCGGCTATCTCGGAATAATTGGTCACTTCCACCTGGCTGATGCCGAGGCGCGCGCTGCCGGCGTCGTAGAACTTGACATCGGTATTGAGGAGTTCCTCTACCGGGCGCGTGCCCAAACCAGCGCCCGCGCCGAGCAGTTCGCTGCCGAATGTTTCGACAGCCGCCATCACTTCGCCATCGTGGCTGGAGGTGGATAAGCCGCAGGCTCGCCCGAGGTGAACGGCGGCGCTGCGTTCCCGGCTGGTGGTCGTTGGCGAACGAAAGTCCAGCGTATCAGACAGAATGCCGCACAGCAGCAGGCCGGCGATGCCCGGCGGTATCGTTAGATTCGCGTCGAGGGCGTGTTCAGTGACCAGCGTCGAGGTGCTGCCCACCGGGTCAATCTGAAAGCGGATCGGCACGTCGGTCGGCACGGTGCTGAGGCGGTGGTGGTCCAGCACTTCGATCACTTCGGCTTCTTCGATGCCCGAGACGGCCTGGCCCGGTTCATTGTGATCCACAAGGACGACGCGGCGGCGGGGCGGCGCGAGCAGGGCCGATTTGCGCGTCAAGCCGGTATAGCGCCCGGCGCCATCCACGACGACGTAATCGTCGGCCACATCGCGCAACACCGGCGGCAAGATGTCCTGAATGTAGTCATCCTGTTTGAGGATGAGGCGCGTGCTGTCGAGCGCGCTTGGCGCGGGCCGTTCGAACTCCTTGGCCAGCGCCAGAATCGAGGTTGAACTCAGCGCGTCGGCGAAGCTGGCGAACAACTCCTCGCCCGAGAGCAGGCCAAGCGGCTTGCCCTCAGCCGTGACGATGGTCGCCGGGCGCTTGGTTCGAGCGACCAGTTGGCAGGCTTCCAGCAGCGACTGCGTATCATTGAGCGTCGGAATCGACTCGGTCACATCGCCAACGCGCGGGCGTACGTCGGCCACAAACGGCGGCGCTTCAACGCCGAACCGCTTGAGCGCGAAGGCGGTTTGCGTGGTAATCTGGCCGCAGCGCCTGGCTGCATACGGCTCGGGGCGTGTTTGCGAGAGAACCCAGGCATAGCCAACCGCCGAAGCGATGGCGTCAGTGTCGGGATTGCGATGGCCGATGACAAGAATCGGGTCGTTGGACTGCATGGTGGGTTCGCTCCTGTCTTGCAGTGGTCTGAATTGCCGTAATCATCCCACAGCGGGCGAAAAAGTGGTAGCGGAGTCCTGTACAAGCACAAAGTGAAAGGCACAACGTAGAGAGAGGCGTTGTGTGGGAGCTTGATCAGGTGTTCGCTGAGGGGAGATGAGGGTCGCTTCCGCCCAACGTCTTCAGGCTCAGGCGGCACCCTTCCACGTGCTGCTTTGTACTTTCAGCCTTCAACTTTTAACTTCCCTCCGGAGGCATCACATGACCGAATTGGCGCGGTGCGGCTGGGCGGGGAGTGACCCCCTGTACGTGGCCTATCACGACGAGGAATGGGGCACACCGCTGCACGACGATCAACGGCTGTTCGAGTTTCTGCTGCTGGAGGGCGCGCAGGCGGGCCTGTCGTGGATCACCATCCTGCGTAAACGCGAGAACTACCGCGCCGCCTTCGATGGCTTCGACGCTGAGAAGATCGCCCGTTACGACGCCGCCAAAGTCGAATCGCTGCTGCAAAACCCCGGTATCGTCCGCAACCGCCTCAAGGTCAACGCCTTCGTCCGTAACGCCCAGGCCACCCTGCGCGTGCAGGAAGAACTCGGCTCACTTGATGCGTTCCTGTGGAGCTTCACCGGCGGCCAGACGATCCAGAACCGCTTTCACAGCCTGAGCGACGTGCCCGCCAAAACGCCTGAGGCCGAGGCGATGAGCAAGGCGCTCATCAAGCGCGGCTTCACGTTTGTTGGCCCGACGATCTGCTACGCCTTCATGCAGGCCTGCGGCATGGTGAACGATCACATCGCGGGCTGCTTCCGCCACGAGGATGTGCAGCGAAAGCAGGCCCGCTGAAGCCACCGGTGCAGCGGCCTATTCTTCGTCCTCTTCCCACCGCGACAGGTCAGCCGCGACCCAATCCGCGCGTGGTTCGGCCCAGCGCTTCCACAGGGTTTCGTACAGGCTATCGGCATCGCAGCGCACGCCCTGTTCGATGAAATACTCGCACACCCGCTGCACGTCCCGCCGCAAAATCTGGCGGGCGGTTCGGTTGCTGGTGCTGCGCACGACCTGCGGGAAGTCAATGATGGTGGCCCGGCCCTCCCAGAACAGCAGGTTGTAGGCCGAGAGGTCGCCGTGAATCAGGCCCAGTTGCAGCATGGTTTCAATGTCGCCGGTCACCTGCTGGAAGACTGCCTGGGCCTCCTCAGGCTCAAGTTCGACGCTTTCCAGCGGCGGCGCGGCGAAGCTGGCATCGCCGATGAAGCCCATCAGGATCGCGTTACCGCTGACGGCCACTGGTTCGGGTACGCTGACGCCAGCCGCCCACAGCGTCTTGAGCGCCGTGAACTCGTGCATCAGCCACGAGGTATGCGCCACCGCCTGGCCGTAATCGGTCTTCTTGTTCAGCGCGCGCATGATGCGGTGGTCGGTCGTCTTCACCGGCGTCTCGTCGGCGGTCAGCGTTTCGCGGCCTTCGCGGTAAATCGCGTCGTTGCGCAGGTTACGGAACATGCGCGGGCGATAGACCTTGGCCGCCAGCAGGCCGCGCCCAGTAGCGGGGTGCGCCTGGCAGCAGTAGACGTTGGCCTCCTTGCCGCCCTTTACATTGCTGAGTATGTCCACCACCAGCGCCTGATCGAAGAAGTCCTGCACGGCTTCGAGCAGCCAGCCGGTTTCGAAGCGGCCGGGCCGGTAGGTTGTGTGCACGCTCAGGTCGAGTTTTTCCGACTGGGCTGCCTCATCCACCGTTTGCTGGAAGCCGCGCGCCTTGCGGCTGGCGGCCGGGTTGCGTTTGCGCCGCGCTTGGCGGTCGGTTTGAAACGGGTCGAAGCGGGCTTCGAAATCGGAATAGCGGTCGTCGGAAAAGTCCGTCGTGGGCAAGAGGTTTGGCCCTCAGGGAACAGCAGGCGGCAAGCAGCCCGCGAAATCAGGTCTCAAGATGGCGCGGCGGCGAACAGTGACCGGTGCGAAATTGCACACAGCCAGAAGCCCACCCCGGTGAAGGACGTGCGCTGCGCCTGAGACTGATTGAACCCTGAGTGGTGAAAGCGGTACTTACAGGGGAAACCTACAGTGCTCCGGCCAGGCGCGCTGGGGAAAGGGTGGCGTATTCAACTTGCATTCTTGCGCCTCCTTGTGGCCTGAACCGGATACCGCCATAACCCTAGCATAGTCCGGCCCGCCTTGTCAAGCAGGCCGGGCCGGGCGCGGAAGGGTCAGGCGAGTGGTTAATGGGCGGGAAGTACTAAAGTGCCAGCTAGTCGAGCAAGCGGCCGAGCTTGCGCTCGCCGTATTCGCGCAGCAGTTCGAGACTGCGCAGGTCGTCGCGCACCGAAACCTCTTCGCCATACGGCGAATCTTCGCGCGCAACGATGGCCTCGTTAAGCTCGCTGAGGACGAGGCGAAGCGAGTCGATCTGCTCCGCCGAATCCAGTTCGGCCTGCCAATCCTTGACCGTAAACATCTGGCGCCTCCTGTCGGGAAGACTCCTCTATGTCCATTATACCGCCCAATTTGACGCCCGATGATATGATGGGCGGGATTTGTCATATGGTTTGAAAGGGATGTGGATGGAGTCGCAGCAAGGCTCAAGCAAGGCAATCGCGATCAGCTATGCGGCCTTCCTGGGAATGGGTATGCAGGCCGGCTTGCTGGGCTTGGCCTGGACGCCAATCAGCCAGGAGTTTGGCCAGCCGCTCGAGGCGGTCGGCATCTTGTTATTCGCCGGTACCGCTGGTTATCTGACATCAAGCTTCATCAGCGGGGCGATGGCGCACAAGGTGGGCTATTCGCGCCTGTTCATCGCCAGCGCGGTGATCTACCTCGTCGGCCTGATTTTCGGTGTATTTGCGCCCACCTGGCCGCTGCTGGCGCTGGCGGTGATGGTCATGGGCGCTGGTTCTGGCTCGATTGACGGCAGCATGAACGCCTATTCTGCCGTGCATTTTGGCGCACGAGCCATGAACTGGCTGCATGCCTGTTTCGGCATCGGCATGACCCTCTCTCCGCTGATCCTGACGGGGCTGCTGACCTTCGCCAGTTGGCGCGCAGGCTATGCCATCGTTGCCTGCGTCATCGCCGTTGTGCTGGGGCTGTTCATCTGGTCGCGCAGGATTTGGGGTTGGCCCGCCGAGCACGCGCCAGAACCGGGCGAGGTACACCGCCGGGGCGCTATCGAGGCGCTCAAGTCGCCGCTGGTCTGGGTCTCGATCCTGCTGTTTGTGCTGTATGCCGGCGTAGAAGTGACGCCGGGGCAGTGGACATTCTCGCTCTTCACCGAAACGCGCGGCATCAGCGCGACGGCGGCCGGCTTCTGGGTCAGTTTCTACTGGGCCAGCTTCACCATCGGCCGCATCGCGTTCGGCTTCGTCGGCAATCGCTGGCCCATCGGCAGCGTGCTGCGTGTCACAATGATCGGCGTCGTCATTGGCGCGCTGCTCTACTGGCTCAATCCGTTTGACGGGATTGGCGGCATCATCGGCCTTGGCGTGATGGGCTTCGCGCAAGCGCCGATGTTCCCGTTCCTGGTGCTGAATACGCCGCACGTCATGGGCAAAGTACGCGCCTCACACGCCATCGGCTTCCAGGTAGCCGGGGCCGGGCTGGGCGTGGCGCTCGTTCCCTCGCTGGCCGGGCTGCTGGCTGCGCAGGTCGGGCTGGCAGTCATCGCGCCGTTCACATTTGTTGTGGCGCTGCTGCTGTTCGGGGTGTATGAACTGCTCAATACGATGGCCGCCGCCCGGCGGCGTGGTTTGGTCGCGCAGGCAGCGGACTAGGGATCGGCAAGCCAGGGAGAGGCGGGGCGGATCGGCAGCCGATCCGCCCCTTCGTCGTTCTTGCTGGCTAGGCCGCCTGAAGTTCGGTCAGCAGTGCGTCGAGTTGGCCCATCGTTTCCGTGATGCCTTCGATCATGCCCATTTGCACGACCGCCTGCAGCGCCTCTTCGCTCGCGTATTTCGTGGTGCTGACGACGCGAGTCCGGTTGCTGCCTACCTCCTCGAAGGTCATCGTAACTTCGGCGGTCGGCAGCGCCTCGTTGATGTGGCCTTCGGCGTCCGAGAAGGCGTCGGTGTAAACCAGCCGCTTCGGCGCTTCAATGGCGGAATAGATGGCAATACCCCACGCCTCGTCGCCAGTGGTGCGCGACTTCATGCAGTAGTGCCATGTGCCGCCGGGGCGCAGGTCCACGGTGCAGGATGCCATCGGGTACTCCGACGGCCCCCACCAACGCATCAGGTGTTCCGGCTCGGTGTAGGCAGCGAAGACGAGCGGGCGCGGCGCATTGAACACGCGGGTGATGGTCAGCTCACCGCCCTTGATCTCGAAACCGGCGGGAAGTGTGGCGCTCATGGTCATTCTCCTTGACGGGCGTTAGCGGACGGTGCGGACGGTTGTTCTGGCTCTGAATTGGCTTCCGTATCGGCCGCCGCCTGGATTTCACGCAGATAGTCTTCCAGACGGTCGAACCGGGATTCCCACAACTGGCGGTATTGCTCCACCCACTCGGAGGCTTCCTGCAGCGGCTTGGCTTCCAGCTTGCAGGGCCGCCATTGCGCGTCGCGGCTGCGCGTAATCAAACCTGCGCGTTCCAGCACCTTGAGATGCTTGGTGATCGCCGGCGGGCTGATCTGGAACGGTTCCGATAGTTCCTTGACCGACGCTTCGCCCAGACTGAGCCGGGCGAGGATGGCGCGCCGGGTGGGGTCGGCGAGGGCGGCGAAGGTGGCACTGAGTGGATCGGACAGCATGCTGAATACACCTGATGGTTAATTAACCATATGGTGAATTATAGGGCGATTCGAAAGGCTTGTCAAGCGTTTTGTGACGAAATGGTGGATGGGCTGAAATGTTGAGGGGCGCTAGCCGGAAATCGCCTCGAAGTAGCGCGTGATCAGGCTGGCGGTGTGGTGTGCGCCGTTCACCGTCACCGAGCTGTCCAGCGGCAGGTTGAGCACGCTGGCGCACCATGCTTCGGCGTTTGGCGACGGCGACGTTGCAGCGGCTGGTGCGATGGCGCTGGCCATTGGTTCCAGCCACGGGTACCAGCGCGTGACGCCGTGCTGCCCGTTCTCCCACAGGTGGCGCAGCAGACTGTTCCGAGTGACAGGCCGCGCGCGCACTGTGTAGCGCCACGCCACTGAGCCTTCCGGCAGAATCGGGCGCTGAAGGGGCGCATTAGCCAGAGCTTCGGCGTAGGTGGCTGCGATTTCGGCGCGGTGAGCCAGATTGCCGGGCAAGGCGCGCAATGCCGCGGGCAGGTCGTCCCAGTACGAGGCCGGAAGCTGATAGCGCACCAGTCCGGAATAGATGCGGTGAAGCGTTGGATAGAGGTCTACCAACGCCAGATTATCCTGCTCGTACTGATGAAGCGCCCAGTACAGGTCGTGCCACTGCTGGGTGATTTCGCTCAGCCGCGCATTCCACAGCGGGGTATCTTCGAGCAGGCGGCCGATCTCGGCGTCGAGCGCGGGGTCATCGGTCAGCACTGCGCCGCCCAGTTCGACATCCACGATCTTGCCGAGGCCGAAGCTGTAGACCGATACATCGCCCCAGCCACCGGCTGGCCGCCCGTCCGCCATGCCACCCAGCGCGAGGGCGGCGTCCTCAATGACGGCGATGCCGCGCGCCCGCGCCCAGCGGCTGATGGCCGAAACCGGCGCGGGATTGCCGTACAGGTGGCAGGGGATGATGGCCGCTGGCAAGTCTTCCTCGAAGCGATGGATGGTTTCCAGCGACATACAGCCCGATGTCGGGTCCACCTCCACCAGGCGCGGGCTGCAGCCAGCTTCGAGGGTGGCCCATAATACGATGTAGCACGTGTTGGCCGGAATGAGGACAGGGCGGCCCTCCGCGCCCAGCGCCTTCAGCGCCGCCCAGATGCCAGTGGCGGCGCGGCCAGTTAGGCGGGCGTGGCCGCGGCCGCTCAGGCGTTCAAGCAAGGCAATCGAGTCGAGTTCGGCGCGCCGCATAGTTGCTCCCTGATGCACGTTCAAGGATACGGCAGAAGTTGCACCTGCGGCAAAAAGGACTCCACATCCGCCCGGCGGCAGTCGGCGGTGCCGGGTTGCAGCAATACGGCTGTTGCGGCGGCGAATCCGAGGCGCAGCCCGTCTTCCAGTGGCTGACCACGCTCGAACGAGGCCGCCATGCCCGCCAGCACCGCGTCACCAGCGCCCGCCGGGCTGACCACTTCGACCGGGATAGGCGGGATGCGCCAGGCCCGATCAGCCAGAACAGCCAGCCCGCCTTCGCCGCCGAGCGTGATGACCGGAATGACGCCAGAGCGTTCCTGCAGATCGCGCCCCGCCCGGTAAGCCTCCTCGATGCTGCGCACCGGCCGGCCGAGCAGCGCCGACAGTTCGTCGCGGTTCGGCTTGATGATGGTTGGCCCCGCCGCCAGCCCGGCGCTCAGGTTTGGTTCGGCGGCGTCGAAGATAACCGGCACGTTGGCCGCGCGAGCGACTTCGATAATTTCAGCGTAAATCGAGGGCGTCACGCCATGCGGTAGCGTTCCACCAGTGACCAGCACCGTTGCGCCGTCCATCAAACCGCGCACGCGGTCGAGCAGGGCAGCGCGGTGTTCGGCCGCTACAGTCATCATCGTCGTGGTGACCGTGGAATGTGTACCGGCTGCTTCGTCTATCACGACGACGTTGATGCGGGTTTCGCCCTCCACCCACACGAAATCGCAGACCGCGCCGCGCCCTTCGAGCAGGTTCACGACTTTCTGCCCCGTTGCGCCGGCCGCGAACCCCGTTGCGTGGCTTGGTATACCGAGTTCGCCGAGGATATACGAGGCGTCGGCCGGTTTGCCGCCCATGCTGGTGACGGTACGGGTAGCGCGCATAGTCGTGTCAGGCACCCAGGCCGGCACGAAGACCGTCAAATCAATCGTTGAGTTCGGCGTGACCGTGACAATCGTCACGATTTCGACTCATGAGCCTTCACTGCGCGTTCCATCTCGTCACGGGCCGCGCTCAACCCGTCGCTGCGTTCGAGCAGCCCACCCATCAGGATGATATAGGCATTGACATCCATCCGTTCGACGGCGTCGAAGGCCGCGTCAATATCCTTGCCCATCGTGAACAGGCCGTGATACGGCGCAATGACGCAGGCCGCCTGCTTCTTGATCTTTTCCTTCTGCGCGCCGATAGCGTTCGCCACCGACTCGGCCAGTTCGGCCGAGTGGGCAGGGGCGAAGGGGACGACCGGCACGACGCCGAATTTGCGCGTCGCTTCGAGAACGGGTGGCATCGGCCGCGCCAGCGCCGCGAAGACCAGCAGGTTGCGGGCGTGAGCGTGAATGACGCCCGTCCCGTAATCTCCGTACTCGCGGTAGAGTTTGAAATGCACCTTCGCCTCGCGGCTGATCTCGCCGTTGCCGGCCAGGATATTCCCCTGGATGTCGCACACCAGCGTATCGTCAATCGAAAGCTGCCACTGCCGCTTCGATCCCGCGTAACGCGGCGACATCACGACGAAGTCACCTACTCGTGACGACAGATTACCGCCGGCGGCATCGGTCAACTGGCGCTGGTAGAGCGCGTGGCCGAAGCGGGCGATTTTCTCGCGCATGGCGCGAACGGCCGGGTCATTGATCTGGTTGACAAGGTCTGGCGAGGGGGTGCTCATGGGTTTGTTCTTTCCTGCGGGGGAGCTGGACAGCGGCCCCGCGCCTGTGCCGATCACGTTGCCGCTAATTGTAGCAGGAAGCCGGTCACGATTTCGTCATACCGGTCCGGTTGTTCGACATGGATGGTATGGCTGGCGCCGGGGACGATGACGCGCTGCGCGTTGGGAAACAAGGTCATCATCTCGTCCGCGATCGTGTTGAATCTGGCATCCTCGCTCCCCGTGATAAGCAGAACGGGAATTGTCAGTTCCGGCAGGCGCTCCCACAGTGAAGGCTGCGCCCCGGTGCTCATTCCGCGCAGGCTGTTCGCCAGGCCGAGCGGGTCGTTGGCGAGCCGGATCGCCCGCTGCATAGCCCGGCGTTCGGCGGGCATCGAACGCTGGGTGGAGAACAATGAAAGCTGTTCCCACTCGTCCACGAAGGCCCGCACGCCGTGTTCCAGAATACCGCTGGCCAGCGCCGCGTCTTTGAGCAGGCGTTCGTGCTGGGCGGCTTCGCCGCGCAGGCCGGGCGAGGCGCTCTCCAGTATCAACGCGCTAAACGCGTTGGGATACGTGAGCGCCGCATACAGCGCGAGGCGGCCGCCCATCGAGTAGCCAAGCAGGGCGGCGGGCAGCGCCCCGGCATGCTGAAGCACCGCGATCAGGTCGGCGGCGCCCTCGTCAATCCGGTAACGAGCGGGGTCGGCGGGGATGGATGTGTCGCCATGCCCCAGTTGATCAATCGCAAGCACGCGGAAGTGGCGCGCCAGCGGGCCAAGATGTTCGCTCCAACTGGCCGCGCGCCCGGTGAAGCCGTGCAACAGCGCCAGCGGATGCCCGGCGCCCCGATCATCGAGATGGTAACGCATGCCCCGCACGTGGACGTCCATCCAGATTGCCCTCCTTCCTCCCGGCCGAAGCGGTGATTCGGGCGATATGCAATCTAACTATGATCAATCTAACAAACTCCTCATGGCCGCGCTATCGCCAGTCAGGTACACTGTGAACAGACTGACCAGTCGGTTTTGTGGGGCGGCGGATGACGCAGAGACAATCTGATTCGACCGATACGCGCGCCGGCAAGAATCCCGAAGGCACGCGGGGGCGCATTCTCGATGCCGCGCTGTCGGTCTTCTCGCGCAAGGGCTACCACGACACCAGCGTGGATGAGATCGTTTGGGAATCGCACACCTCAAAGGGCGCTGTCTATTTCCATTTCCCCAACAAACAGGCGCTTTTCCTCTCGCTGGTGGACAAGTTTGCCGACCTGCTCGAACGCCGCGTCAACGAGGCGATCAGCGGCGAGACGGCCGGCATGCGCCGCGTGAGTGTCGCGCTGCAAACCACACTTGAGACCTTCGGCAAATACCGCCCGCTGGCCAAACTGCTGCTGGTGCAGGCGGTGGGGCTGGGCGCGATCTTCGAGGACAAGCGTCTGGAAGTGCATCAGCGCTTCGTCGAACTGATCCGCGTCAATCTCGATCAGGCCATCGCCGAGGGGGCTATCGCGCCGGTGGATTCTGCTGTCGTGGCAACGGCGTGGATGGGTGCGATCAACGAGGTCATCATCCAGTGGGTGTACACCGGCCAGCCCGAACCGGATCGCATCCTGGCGACGGTGCGGCCAATGCTCCTGCGCAGCGTCGGCTTTGAGGAGACGACCGCGTGACCACTCCCGGATTTCACGCTGATGCAGCGGCCCCGGCCTGGGGTGAGCGCCCGCGCCTGGCCGCCTGGACGACCGCGCTTGACCCGCCCGATCCGTTCGCGCTTCTGCGGCTGGCGAACGGCGCGCCGCGCCTATTCTGGCGCGAGCCGGAAGAAGGCCTGACGGTGGTTGGCCTGGGCGCGGCGGCGGTGCTGCGGGCCGATGGTCCGCTGCGGGCCGCCCGCCTGCAGCTTCAGATGGATCACTTGTTCGCCGGTTCGGTTATCGAGGCGGATTCTCCGCTGGCGGTGCAGCCCCGTCTGTTCGGCGGCCTCTCGTTCACGCCTTCTCCTGAACCCGATGCGCTGTGGGCGGACTTTGGCCCGGCCTGTTTCGTGCTGCCGCGCCTGATGGTCACGGTCACGGCGGGCGGCGCGTGGCTGACCGTCGGCCGGTATGATGATGACCTGGCCGATTCTGCCGCCCGGATACAGGGCTTGCGTGACGAGGCTGAGGCTTTTTGCGCCGCGCTGGGCGAGCCGCCCGCCGCTGCCGTCAGCGCGCCGCGCTGGGCGCTGACACCCGCCGTTTCCCGCGAGGCATGGCAGCGAATGGTCACGCAGGCCGTGAGCCAGATTCGCGGCGGCGAGCTGCGCAAAGTCGTGCTTTCACGGGCGCTCGAAGCGGCGGCTGATGGGCCGTTCGACGTGATAGCGGCGCTCGAACGGCTGGATAGCCAATACCCGTATACCTACCGCTTCCTGTTCGAGCCGGAGGGAGAAAGCGCCTTTTTCGGGGCATCGCCCGAACTGCTGGCCGAAGTCCACGAGTCGGTGTTGACGACGGCTGCCCTGGCTGGTTCGCGGCGGCGCGGCCGAACCGAAGCTGAGGACGCGGCGCTGGCCGCCGAACTTCTGGCCAGCCCGAAGGAGCGCGAGGAGCATCAGATCGTGGTCGAGTCGATTCTGGCGCGTGTGACGCCCTATGCCCGCCGCGTCGAAGCGCCGTCCGAACCCGGCATCCTGCGCCTGCCCAACATCCAGCACCTGCATACGCCGGTGCGCGCCGAACTGGAAACGCATTTCGATGTGCTCGACCTGGTGGCCGAGTTGCACCCGACGCCGGCCATGGGCGGCTATCCGGCGCGGGCGGCCATGACGGCCATCGGCGAACTGGAGTCGGTCGCGCGCGGCTGGTTCGCGTCACCCTTCGGCTGGATTGACGCCGTCGGCAACGGCGTGTTCGCCGTCGCCATTCGTTCGGCCATTGCGCGCGGTTCGCTGGCGCGGTTGTACGCCGGAGCAGGCATCGTCGCCGAGTCGGTCGCCGAGCAGGAATGGGACGAAACCGGCCTCAAGTTCCGCCCGCTGCTGAACGCGCTTGGCGCGGAGAATCCGGCATGAGCGCGTGGCTGGCCGAGGCACCCAACCGGAATATGTTGTGGGCGCGCCTGTTCGTGGACGAGCTGGCGCGCGGCGGCCTGCGTGAAGTCGTGATCGCGCCGGGCAGCCGCAGTACGCCGCTAGTCTTTGCCTTCGCTGAATGCCCGGCTATCACGGTCTACTCCTTGCTCGACGAGCGCGGGGCGGCCTTCTTCGCGCTCGGTCTGGCGCAGGCGGCTGACCGGCCGGTGGCGATTCTCTGTACAAGTGGTACGGCGGCGGCCAACTTCCTGCCGGCTGTTGTCGAGGCGCATTACGGGCGCATCCCGCTGCTGGTGCTCACCGCCGACCGTTCGCATGAGCTGCGCGACAGCGGCGCGAACCAAACCGTTGACCAAGTCCGCCTGTTCGGAACTCATGCGCTGTGGTCGGTGGATGTGGCGCTGCCCGAAGCCGACCCGCCAGCGGTGCTGCTGCGCAGCCTGCGAACACTGGCTGCCCGCGCGCTGGCGGCCGCCGATGGTATGCCGAAAGGCGCGGTTCATCTCAACTTCCCCTTCCGCAAGCCGCTGGAGCCGGTGGCCGAAGCCATGTCGCCTGCGGCGATCCCATTGGGGCCGGAGAATGGTGCGCCGTCCATCCGCGTGCTGCGGGCGGCCCAAACCCCGTCCGAGGCGCAGATTGCGCGGCTGGCCGAAGTACTGCAAGCGGCCGAACGCCCGGCTGTCGTCTGCGGGCCGCGCTGTCCCGATGGTGATTTCCCTGCGGTTGTCCGTGCCCTGGCTGAACGCGCAGGCGCGGCGCTGTTCGCCGATGTGCTTTCCGGCGTTCGCGCTGGCGATTCCGGGCTGGCGGGTTACGATACCGTGCTGGCCGGCAAGCCGGTGCTGCAAGCGCCCGATGCCGTCATTCAGTTTGGCGCGCCACCGACTTCGCAGGCGCTGACGGACTACCTGAACGCCGCCAGCGGCCCGCGCCTGACCGTAACGGCCGATGGCGTCTGGCAAGACCCCGATCACCGGACGACCGATTGGCTGTGGGCCGATCCAACGGAACTGTGCCGCGTAGTGACGGTACGGCTTGCGGCGCGTGAGCCTTCAGTATGGCAAACGGCGCACCGGCGGGCGGCGCAGGCGGCGCGCAAGGCGCTGGCCGAAGTGCGGCGCGGCCACTTCTTCGACGGCGGGGCGGTGGCGGCCGTCATTGAGGCGCTGCCAGAGGGCGCGCAGATCTTCGCGGCCAGCAGCCTGACCATCCGCAACCTCGACCAGTTCGCGGCGCTCGACCGGCCAGTACGCGTGATCGGCAACCGGGGAGCGAGCGGCATTGACGGCACGGTGTCGTCGGCATTCGGGCTGGCTGCGGCCCATCCGAACGCGCCCACCGCCCTGATCACCGGCGATTTGGCCCTCTACCACGACATGAACGGGTTGATCGCCGGCCACCGGCTCGGCCTGAAGCTAATCATCGTCGTCATCAACAACAACGGTGGCGGCATCTTCCGGCGGCTGCCCGTGGCGAAGTTCGACCCGCCGTTCGAAGAATTGTTCGTCACGCCGCACGGCCTGACCTTCGAGGCGGCGGCAGGGCAGTTCGGGCTGGTGTATCGGCGGCCTGGGGACGAAGCCGAACTGCGCGCTGCGCTTGCTGAGGCGCTGGCTGAACTACGCAGCGTGCTGATTGAAGTGATCACCGATTCCAGCGCCGATCTCGCCGTCCGCCGTAACGTGATCGCGCGCAGCATCGCGCGCGCAGCAACCTTGGATTGAGTAGCAGGGAGTACGAAGATGGTGAACTGGCAGCAGGTGAAGGAATACAGCGACATCACGTTTGACAAGGCCGACGGCATGGCCCGCATCGCCTTCAACCGGCCCGAAGCGCGCAACGCCTTCCGCCCGGAGACGATTGACCAGGTCATCGAGGCGTTCGAAAACGTGTGGGACGACTCGTCGGTGGGCGTCATTCTGCTTACCGGCAATGGCCCGGCCAAAGATGGCAAGTACGCTTTCTGCAGCGGCGGCGATATCAAGGTGCGCGGCGACGCCGGTTATGCCGGTGGCGATGGCGTTGAGCGCCTCAACGTGCTGCAGTTGCAGCGCATTATCCGCACCATCCCCAAGGTGGTCATCGCGCTGGTGCCGGGATACGCGATTGGCGGCGGCCACGTGCTGCACGTAATCTGCGACCTGACGATTGCCGCCGACAATGCCATTTTCGGCCAAACCGGGCCGAAGGTCGGCAGCTTCGATGGCGGCTTCGGCTCCAGCTATCTGGCGCGCATTGTCGGCCAGAAGAAGGCGCGCGAAATCTGGTATCTGTGCCGCCAGTACAACGCACAGGAAGCCCTCGATATGGGCCTCGTCAACACGGTCGTGCCACTGGCGCAGCTTGAGGAAGAAGGCGTGGCCTGGGCGCAGCGCATTCTGGAGCACAGCCCGCTCGCCATTCGCCTGCTCAAGGCCGGCATGAACGCCGACGTGGACGGCCAAACCGGCCTCCAGCAGTTGGCGGGAGACGCGACGCTGCTCTTCTACATGACAGAAGAAGGCCAGGAAGGCCGCGACGCCTGGATGGAGAAGCGCAAACCCGATTTCCGCCGTTACCCCTGGCGTCCGTGAGGCATTGATGCGCGATTGGCTGGCTGCAGGGGCCAACGAACACCAGGAACGCCTGGCGCTGATACCGCTGGCGGGCCTTCAACATTCGTGGGGCGAACTAGCTCGTGATGCTTCCGCATTGTCCGGTCAATTGTCCGCTGCCGGGCTTGGCCCCGGTGGCCGCGCCATCTGGCTTGGCGCAAGCGGTGCTCAAGGTGCGCGCCTGCTGTTTGCGCTGGCGCGGCTCGACGCCGTTTTCGTGCCGCTGAATACGCGCCTGACGGCCGATGAACTGAGGGCGCAGGCCAGAATAGCTGCTGGCACGCTGATCCTGTGCGACGAAACCTGCGCGGCGCAGGCAGAAGCATTAGGTGACGAGTGGCCGGTCTTCCGCTTGGACAATCTCCCCGCAACCCCGCCCCGCGACTTGCCGGCTGTGCGCCGGGTGAACCCCGCTGCGGTGCAGTCCATCGTCTTCACGTCCGGGACAACCGGCACGCCGAAGGGCGCTCAAATCACCTGGTTCAACCAATTCGCCAGCGCGCAGGCTTCGGCCCAGCGGCTCGGCGCGTCGGAAGATGACCGCTGGCTGCTGACCCTGCCGCTCTATCACATTGGCGGCATGGCCATTCCCTTCCGCGCGGCGCTCTCCGGGGCGGCGGTCGTGGAGTTTGACCTGAGCAAAGGTTTTGACGCCGCCCGCTTGATGGTGGCCCTGACTGAGCACGCCATCACGCACGTCTCGCTCGTCCCAACCATGCTGCACCGCCTGCTGGAGGCCGGTTTAACGGGAACGCCACACCTGCGCTGCATCCTGCTCGGCGGGGCGGCCGCCTCGCCCGAACTACTGGCACGCACCTTCGCCGCCGGGCTGCCCGTCGCGCCGACCTACGGTCTGACCGAAGCCTGCTCGCAAGTCGCGACCCTGCCGCCAGGGGCCGCGCCACGCAAGCCGGGCAGTGTGGGCAGGCCGCTGCCGGGCTTGACGGTGACGATTGTGCGTGACGACCGCGTGAGCGCCGCGCCGGGCGAAATTGGCGAGATCATCGTGCGCGGCCCGACGGTGTTCGCGGGCTATCTGAACGCGCCGGACGACCGTACGCTGCAAAATGGGGCGCTCCACACCGGCGACCTGGGCTATCTTGATGCGGAGGGCAATCTGTTCGTCGTCCAGCGCCGCACCGACCTGATTGTGACCGGCGGCGAAAACGTCTATCCGGCCGAGGTCGAAGCCGTGCTGCGCCAGCACCCCGCCGTGGCCGAAGCGTGTGTGGTGGGCCTGCCCGACGCCGAGTGGGGGCAGCGGGTGGCTGCGGCGGTCGTGCCGCGCGCCGAAACTGACGTGGCGGCGCTCGAAACATGGTGCCGCGCCCGGCTGGCCGGCTACAAATGCCCGCGCCAGATTCGCATAGTCAACAACCTGCCGCTGACCGCCTCGGGCAAGGTCATCCGGAGGGCGGTGGCGGAAATGCTGGTGGCGACCTAACGCCCTGACGCGCCTTCCCACGCTTTATCGAACCACTGGTCAATCAGGTAAACCGGATAGCCGATCAGGCGCAGGTTTTCGGCGCAGTCGGCGGCGCTCAGGCCGTTGGCCGCCCAGTGCGGCACGCGCTTGATCATCGTCTCGATGCGCTCGCGCGGGCTGATGATCCAGGTATCGGCCGGCACCCAGCCGAATGCGATCACGTCCATCTCGAAATGCGCGGCAGTGGACTTGCGATAGGGCGCGATCAGCACCGTTTCCTTCGCGCCGTAATCGGGCGAACACAGCACGCTCTGCACGTATTTGGCCGTGCGTCCGAGGTCGGCCAGGTCTTCGACGATGCCGACGATCTGATCGCGCACGTCAATGCTGAGCGGCTGAACGATATATGGCTCTTTCAGCGGCTGGCCCGGCCCGGCGTAGAACTTGACGCCAAACGTGCCGAACTCCACATCAGGCATTCCGGCATCAGCACCATAAGTCATCGCGTCGTGCAGCAGCACGCCGGGCAGCAGCGCCCCCATCGTGATCATCACCATCTTCGTAATCTGGCGGCCGCGCGGGGCGTGCGCGCGCTGGTAGGCGAAGACCTCTTTAGCCAGCCACGTCACCATCATATGCTCGGCCCAGTCGGTGACGTAGAGGAAGCGCAGGTTGTCGCCCTTCACCGCCACGCCCTGCGGGTTCTTCCAGTGT
>JAEURB010000332.1 GCA_016788435.1 Anaerolineae bacterium
TTCCCATGCATGCACTGTCTTCCCCTCTCCCCGCTTGCGTGGGAGAGGGGATCAAGGGGTGAGGGGTGGCAATCCGGCATCGCCTCTTGCCTGAACCATCAAATACCTACCCCTGTCAGGGGGGCCGGGGGGTGAGGTTTCGTTTGAGAGGGGCCGGGGGTGAGGGTGCGTTCCGTAACTCAGGTTGAGTTGACGTTCACTGCTATCCCTCAGGCGGCGTGGATGGCGCATCGGGCACGCGCGGGATTTCCTGCGTCGGTGGCGGAGTGGGCTGATCGAACGTGACGGGCGCAGCCGGGGCGGTGCTGCCAGCCGGAACGGGCGGCTCAGGCGGCATGCCCGAAGGCGGGTTCTTCGCGGGCGGCGGCGGTGGCTGCGGCTGCGCGATCATCTGGCCCAGGCGCTGCGCGATGTCTTTCCGCAGGCGGCGGCGCAGGGCGCGTTTGCTTTCATCCGCCGTTCGGCCATAAAACGTGTAGCTGAAGTTCTCGGCGATCACGCCGCCGCGCAGCATCATTTCCGGCTCCCACGAGTCGATCAACTGCCAGCTGCCGTCGCCGCACGTGTACAGTTCAAACTGAATCCGTATCGTGCCGTGGTCGCCCGTCAAACGCAGGTCGAGGGCGATGGGCAGGCTGGGTGTGCGCTCCGTGCTGCGGATCAGGCGGTTGGCCAGCCACGCCGCCGATGGCCCGACCGCCTTGGCGATGGACTCGGGTTTGCGCGGGCGCTTGCCGGGGCGCGGCTGTGACTTGGCCAACTGCTTGTTGAGGCGCTTGATCATGCCTTTGGAGGCGATGACCTGCGTGCGCCCGATCCGGCCATACATGTCGTACTGCACGGCGCGCAGGCCGTCGAAGCGCCAGTTGTGAAGCTTGACGCCATCCATGCCAAGCAGGATCTTCCGCGCCGCGTGGTCGAACGGCAGGCATGGGTAGGGCAGGGCGTCGCTGGCGGCGTGTTCCTGCCAGCCAGCCCGCGCACCCGCTTGAGTGGCCGGGTTGAGCATGGCTTGCGGCACGTAAGGCGGTTGCCAGAGCGGGAAGCTGGGCGCGGGCCGCCTGAGCAGACGTGCCGCCAACACGAGGAGTAAGCCGATGAGCGGCAGGACGCAGCACAGCGCGAACACGCCCCCTGCTAGCCACTCGGGGCGCAGGTCGAAGCCGAAGCTCCAGTCGCTGCTGGTGCCGGGTACAGGGGTTGCAAGCGGGGCCGATGTCGCCTGGACAGCCGGGATATTGACGCGGCACGTTCCCACCTGAATCGGCTGAACGCGGTTTCCGGCATCTTCGGTGCTGAACGCCACAGCAGCATTCAGCCGCAGCGCGCCGCTTGCCAGATTGGATGGGAATGTCAGTTCAACAGGCGTCTTTGCGCCGGCATCCAGCGCACCCACCTCTGTGGTTGCCAGCGGGCTATTGTCATCTGCACGCCGCGCCGAAACGGTGGCTGTATCCTGGGCATCGCCGCCCGTGTTCTCCAGATTGAACCGGAAGACCACGACGCCGGCTTCGACCCCGCAGAAGAGATCGCGTGCGATGTACTCCGGCAGCGTGCTTTGCGCAGCGGCGGGCAGCGCAATGCAGAGGCCAAGCAGTAGCGCGATAGCTGTCAGACGGCGCATTCGGGCGTTCCTTCTGGCGGTGGGCGCAGCGCGATTGAGTGTATCGTAAATCAAACGCCTGCCGGCATGGGCCGCGTTTTCACGGCCGCCGGCAGGCGTTCACCCTACGCATGGGGTTCGGCTAGCTGGCCGGGACGATGCGCAGCAGGTTGCCGTTGTAATTCACGATGTACAGCTCGCCGCTTTCGTCCTCACCAAACGAGCTGACCGAGAGGCCTGTGCCGGTCAGGAAGATTTGGCTGTCGAAGCCGCCGCTGCCATCTGGCACGATGCTCCAGATCAGGCCCGAGCCGAAGTCGCCATACAGGTACACGCCCTGCAGCGCCGGGATGGCCGCGCCACGATAGACATAGCCGCCGGTGATCGAAATGCCGTAGTTGTGGCTGTACTCCGCGACCGGCATCACGGCGTCGGGCGGCGGGTCGCCAGCCCCGGTCGGGTGCATCCCCTCGATGCGATTCCAGCCGTAATTCGCGCCGCCGGGCCAGTTGGCGGGCTGGAAGTTGATTTCCTCCCACGCCGAGCCGCCCACATCGCCGATCCACAGGTCGTTCGTCTCGCGGTCGAAGCTGAAGCGCCACGGATTGCGCAGCCCGTAGGCCCAGATTTCGGGCAACGCCCCGCTGACTCCCACGAACGGGTTGTCTTCCGGCACGCTGTATGTGCCATCAGCGGCATCCACATCAATCCGCATGATTTTGCCCAGTACGCGGCTCAGGTTCTGCGCGTTGTCTTCGGGGTCACCCTGCGAGCCGCCGTCGCCGAGGCCAATGTACAGATAGCCGTCCGGGCCGAAAACGAGGTGGCCGCCGTTGTGGTTGCTGTAAGGCTGCGCGGCCGTGAAGATGGTGACCGCCGACACCGGATCGGCGGCGTTCGGGTCGCTGGAAACCTGATAGCGCGCGACCACCGTATCGCCGCTGCGGTCGGTGTAATTGATGAAGAACAGCCCGTTTTCGGCGTAGTCCGGGTGGAAGGCCAGCCCGAGCAGGCCCTGCTCGGTGTAGCCAGTCGGGCTGGTTGCGCTGGCGGTGATCAAGCCGGAGACATCGAGAAACGGCGTATCGAGTTTCGTATCGTTCTCGATGACCCAAATCTTGCCGCCCTGTTCGACGAGGAACAGGCGGCCGCTGCCATCGCCCGCGTGGGTGACGAACAGGGGCCGCACCAGCCCGCTGACGACCGTCTCGAAGGCGATGCTGTTGGGCGAAGGCTGCGCCCGTGCGTCCTGCGCGAAGACGGGCAGGGCGGCTGCCAGCAGCGCGAAGGCGGCCAGGGGGAGCAGAACACGGCGAACGGAGAATGGCATCACGGTATCCCTTCCTGCATTGAACGGGGTGTTACGCGGCATCCGGCGTATTACGATATCGGGCTGGACGGGCCAGCCACGCCAATCGCCAGACGGTCCGGGTTCAGGTAACGGCGTGCTGCGGCCAGCAGGTCATCGGCCGTCAGGCGCATGATCTGGTCGTGGTAGCTGAGCAGGAAATCGAGGCCCAGCCCGTACAGTTCCATGTTGAGGATCGAACCGGCGATACCCTCGTTGCTCTCCAGTTGCAATGGCAGGCGTCCGCTGAAATAGGCCTGATTGTCGGCCAGGTCGGCGGCGCTCACCGGCTCACTGATCAACCGGCGCAGCTCATCCTGAATACGCTCGATGGCCAGGTCCACGTTGGCTGGATTGACGCCCGCCAGCACCGACCACGCGCCCGGCCCCAGTCCGCCTTCGATGTTCGAGTAGGCGTAGTAGGCGAGGCCGAGTTCTTCGCGTACTGACGCGCCGATGCGGCCCATCATGCCGAACTGGCCGAGGATACTGTTGGCAAGCTGTGCCGCCTGATAATCGGGGGCCGAACGGGCTGGCCCGGCCACACCCAGCGCGATATCGGACTGCGTTTTGCCCGGAATTGCCCGCAGCCCGCGCCGTATTTCCGCAACCGGTGGCACGGCGGGCAGGGCGGGCGCCAGCGGCTGATCGGGGTTGACCCAGCCTTCGAAGCGCGCGCGAACGGCGTCCACGGCCTCGTCCACATCCACCGCGCCAGTGACCGCGATGTTCATGCCGCGTGGGCCGTAGTGGCGGGCGTGAAAATCACGCAGGTCGGCGGGCGTCAGGTGGGTCACCGTTTCGAGCGTGCCGCGCGCCGGGTAGTGATACGGGTGATCGGCCGGGTAGAGCAGCTCATCGAACAGGCGGTTGGCCTGATAGCGCGTGTCCTGATCGCGAATCTTCAGCCCGGTGGTGATTTCGCCCTGCAGCCGTTCCATCTGGGCGGCATCGAACGAAGGCGTGATGAGCGTGTCGGCCAGAATATCGAGCAGGGTGGGCAAGTCTTCGGCCAGCGCCTTGCCAGAGAACGATGTCAGGTGCACGCTGGCGCTGATGCCGAGGTCGGCGCCAATCGCTTCGAGCGCATCGTGCAGAGTGAAGAAATCGCGGTGGGCCGTGCCGCGCATCAACGCGAAGGCCGTCATCGAGGCGAGCCCGCCCTGCGCCGGGCGTTCGAACAGGCTGCCAGCGTGCAGATGCCCGCTGAGGACGACGCTGTGTGCCGCGAAGTTCGGGTAAACCAGAATCGTGATGCCGTTGGGCAGCGCCACGCGGGTGACGGTGGCCGAATTGGGGATGGATGCAGTGTGCACGGCCATTACGCCATTTCCTCTTCGTCTTCAGTCCATTCCTCTTCGCTGGACTCGGGCGCGGTGACCGGCACGAAATGGCCGGTGATGCGATTTTGCGGGCGCAGATAGGCGTTCGCCGCCGCCAGCACCTCATCGAGCGTCACGCGTTCCAGCGCGCCCACGTAGTCCTCGAACCACTCATAACTGCTGAAGTTCTCAGAGAAGGCCAGCCAGAAGGCC
>JAEURB010000361.1 GCA_016788435.1 Anaerolineae bacterium
TAGGAGCTATACATTGCCCGCAGCTTGAAGGGGATTACCGCAAAATGCTCCTCATCCCCTGCCGGGTAGGGGAAACCCAGGCGCGTTACGCTCCCCTCTCCGCGTGCGGAGAGGGGCCGGGGGTGAGGTTGTGTTTGATCCGCTCACACAGCCCTGCGACTTGTATCCGCCGCGCTTCGTAGTACTGTTCAATTGGCATATGCGCATCAGGAGTTTGTATCGCCGTGACCCCCATCCCACCACTGCCTGACGCCGGCGACTCCGATTCGAACTCGGTCTTCGACGACTTTATCAACCGGAATCTCGACCTGAACGGCCTCGAGCCGGACGATAACGGGGAAGTGGCCAGTTCGGGCCTGCAGATCCACAGCGACGGGCAGGGCCGCATCTTCCTTGAATTGCCCGGCCCAGGCAGCATGCCCCACGCGAATGCCCCACGGGTAGATGGCTCGCCGTTCAGCACGAGTCTCGGCAGCCTCAGAATGCCGTATGAGCATGACGCGCGCTGGACGCAGATGGTGATGCGTCATCGGCCAGACAAGCTCCGCATTCATCGGGCGCAAGTGAGCTTCAGCTCCTACACTGGCCAGTTGATTCTTTCGCTGCCGGCCCGTGCCAACCGTCAGATCTCCGTCATCTCCGATATCAGGCCGGGTTGGACGGCAGTGCGCTATTCCCCCGGCCGCGAGACCCCGGCCGAGCTGCTCGAATGGCAGGGTAACCGGGCGGCAACGCACCATCTGAAAGTCAGTTTTCATACGGTTAGCGGTTATGTCAAAGACGAGGAGATGCCGTCCCTCCGCCCGGCGCGGCGCTGGGAACAATTCGTCGGCACGATTGATTTCCCGGCTTTGCTGATCTTTTTCGGCGCGTTGTTGTTTGTGCTGCTGCTTGCGCTGGCGTTTGTGGGCACGCGGCTGCCGCTGGGCAATGACCCGGCCACCGTTGAGTTGCAGAACCAGATGAACGCGCTGCAGGAACAGGTGGCCACGCTCGAAGCGGCACTCGAAGGCGCTGCACTGGTGAACGGCCGTTAGGGCGCAGGCTGACGCACCCGCTATAATCGGGCGTATCGTTCGCCACACTGCGCCCGCCCATGAAGCTTCCGAACCTCAATTTGCGCGTGCTGCTGCAAGACAGCGACTACTACGCGCTGCAGGCGATCAACGGCTATCTGGCCTGGGACCGCCGCACACGTGTAACGTTCATGGCCGAAAGCCTCGATGCCATGTGGGCCTATCTCGACCATATCCAGGCGCCGGAACTGCCGGATGTCATCGTGCTGGACGCCGATCACGTCGGTGGGCCGGAGAGCCTGACCTGGCAGATCGAAAGCCTGCGCGCCCGCATTCCCAATGTCCTGATCGTCTGCCTGGCGCAGTTGCTCGATACCAGCCTGATCGCGGCGGCGATTGCGGCCGGGGCGCGGGCCTATCTGCTCAAGGCCGAGGTGCGCCTGCAGATCGCATGGGCCATCGCCTACGCCACCGAACACCAACTGCTGGTCACGCCCGGTGTCGCGCTGGCGGCCGAACGCTATCTGCACCCGGGCCAGGGCGAACCGGCGATTCTGCCCGCACGGCGCGAATACCCGGAACTGACCGACCGCATCCGCCAGGCCATCGAATTATGTGTAGTCAAGGGGATGCCGGCCCATCTCGCCGCCGATGAGATGGGCATCAGCTTGCACACCATCCGCTCGTATATCAAAGAGGGCTACCGCATCCTCGAAGCCTATGATGAAACCGAGTATCCGAGCGATTTCTCCCCGCAGGAACGGGCCTTCATGCGCCTGACCAAGCCGGAACGGCCGGAGGATGACTGATGCCGGTTCTCCAGCGCGGGAGTGCCCGGCTCGCCTATGAAATCGCGGGCAGCCCCAATGCGCCCGCCGTCGTCTACATCCCCGGTTTAGGCAACCACAGCACAGACAGCCTGAGCAGCTATCTGACTCAGGCGCTCGAACCCGTCTGCCGCCTGCTCATTCCGGACAGCCGGGGCGCAGGCCGCACGCAAGTCCCGCCTGGTTCCGCCACCAGCCCGGATGAGATGGCCGATGACCTCGCCGCCATCCTTGACGCAGAGGGCATCGAACAGGCGCACATCTTCGGCTACTCGCTGGGTACGGGTATCGCGCTGGCCTTCGCGCTGCGCCACCCGGGGCGCGTCAGCTCACTGGCGCTGGCGGCCGGGTTCGCTCACATTCCGCTGCCCAGCCGCACCAGCTTCATCCTCGAAGCCATGCGCGATCTGCGCGCATCCGGCGGGCCGCGTGAGCTGATCAACCGCTTCAACGCGCTTTATCTCATCAGTGAACCGCTGTTTGAGCACGACGGGCTGATCACGAAGTGGGTGAACGGCGAGCCCGGCCCGCATACGCAGACCGAGGAAGGCTTCACGCTGCAAACCGAGGCCTTTCGCAGCTTTGACGTGCGCGGCCGCCTGCACGAGATCGCCCAGCCGGTTTTCGTTCTCAGCAGCCCGGATGACTTGCTAGTTCCGCCGCATTTTCAGGAGGAGTTAGCGCGCGGCCTGTCCAACGCCCGGCTCAAATCCTATCCGGGCGGCCACGGCTTCGTCGCCCTGCCGTTCAATTTTCCAACCGTGATGGACGACCTGCACGCGTTCTGGGGCTTATAGACGACGGAAGTGCGCACTGTGAACCTCATCCCCAAAACCCTCTCCGCCCGCGGAGAGCGAGTGTTTGCTGCGCGGGCGCGCTTCGCCTCTCCAACCGGCATGTACGACGCTGCGCCCTTTCACCTTTCAACTCGTAGCTTTCAACTTCCGTCATCCAGCCCCTGCGCCAGAAGGTCAGCGATGTGAACGACGCGGCGCTCGCAGCCCTTGCGGCTCAGCCCGCCGTTCATCTGCGTCAGGCAACTGGCATCGCCGGTGATGATTACTTCCGCGTCGGCCGCCTCGATGCTCTTCACTTTCTCGCCGAGCATGGCCGAACTGATTTCCGGCATCTTCACCGCGAATGTGCCGCCGAAACCGCAGCATTCGTCCTCGCCCGGCAGCGGATTGACCGTCACGCCGTCCACCGCCTGCGCCAGCGACACCGCCTGCGCGCCGAGGTGCAGCATCCGCAGGCCATGACAGGCATGATGAAAAGCCACTTTCACCGGCGGCAGCTTCAGGCCGAGGTCAGTCACACCCAGTCCGTCCACCAGATATTCGGTGAACTCCCAGGTGATATCGGCGGCGCGGGAGGCGCGCATCCGCCATTCGGGGTCCTCGCGGAATAGTTCCGGGTAGTAGTGGCGCACCATCGCGGCGCACGAGCCAGACGGGCAAACGATCACCTGGGCATCGGCAAAGGCAGCCAGAAACTGCCGGGCCACCGCCCGCGCATCGTCATGAAAGCCGCTGTTGAAAGCGGGCTGGCCGCAGCAGGTTTGGCTCATCGGGAAGCGCACCTCGACGCCGAGATGTTCGAGGATACGTACCACCGAAACGCCGGTCGCCGGGTAGATCATGTCCACCATGCAGGTGACGAAAAGCGAGACGGGTTTGTAGCGGGGAGAGGGACGGAGGTCTTCGCTCATCAGGCGTCCTCGGTGGTTGATTGGGAAGCCGGCTTCACCCCCGGCCCGCCGCTGTCTGGCGGCAAACCGGGGATGTAAGAAGCCGTTTCGCCTGAGAGTAACGCCTAGTCTTGCAGCTTGCAATTGGCGTCGAAAGACAGGAAGACGGCCGCGCCCGGAATGGTGAATTCGTATCCATCACTGTTGTAGGTGATGGTCGCCACCGCATCCACT
Source organism: Anaerolineae bacterium (assembly GCA_016788435.1). Lineage (GTDB taxonomy): Bacteria > Chloroflexota > Anaerolineae > Aggregatilineales > Phototrophicaceae > Flexifilum. Next base: position 3,765 of record JAEURB010000361.1, read on the forward strand.
GGCGCACCTTCTTCGAGCGCCACGTTCCACAACTGGCGGGTGGTGCAGGCGGGCGGCCCGACAAAGTCCTCGACAAACGCCAGGTTGGTCGTCGGGTCCTGCACCTGGCGCTTCAGGCCCTGATTGATGAACTGCGTGGAAATGCTCATCCCACCGCCGGTGCGCCGGATTTGGCTCATCTGGCCCGGTCGGTAGGCCGAAACGGTGACCGGCTCATACCACTGGCCATCGGTCGTGCCACCCGCACCAACCGGAGGGGCATTTTCGGGGCGCGGGATCTCGCGGAAGAACACGTAATCGGTATTCGGGCGCGGTGCGTCGTAATCGGCGTTCAGGTTCTGCGTGCCGTCGCTGCGCACCTGCACAGCGTTGATTTCGGCGAGCTGTGCGTCTTCCCCGGCGAACGCGGTGACGGCTGCCAGCGCGGCGAACGAGTCAAAGGCGTTGGCGTCGCCCGGCAGGGTCGTCGTCGAGATGCCGAGCGTTTCGTTGACATTAACCACCGAATTGACGGCTTCGCTGATCATGCCGAAGATGTCACCACTTGAGTTGTTGAACGCGCCCAATGAGCCGACGACGGCGACAATCGGCACAACGATGGCCACAACGACGACGAGCGCGATGATGCAGCCGAGCGAGTTGCAGCCGCAGCCTCTCCGCTTCGTT
>JAEURB010000377.1 GCA_016788435.1 Anaerolineae bacterium
AGGATTTCCGCATTACGGGCCGCCGCCGTTTCAGACGGGGCAATCAGGCCTTGCTCGGCGGCCTGAGCGCCGGAACCGGCCAGCGCAGTTGCCAGCGCCACCGCATTAGCGTTCGCAGCGCTCACATAGGCGAGCAGCGGTTCACCTGCCGAATAGGTGCGGGCTTCGAGCGCCACAGCTGTGGGAGCCGTGCAGCCGCCCGCCGTCGTATTCAGCGAGAGGGCGCGCACGCCTTCCGGCAGCGGTGTTGATGCGTTGACCACGCCAATCGCCCCCGGCGTGGCAGCGACGGCATCGGCTACTGCAACGTCACCGGCTGCGGTCGTCACGTCGGCGCGCAGGCCATCGCCATCCACCGCCCGGTCGAGCAGCGTTACGGCGAGGCTCTCGCCTTCCGGCACAATCAACGCCAGCGGGTCGGCGGCTGCGCCGGGCACAACCTGCTGCCAGGTCGTAATCGCACCGGCGGCGCTGGGCGCAAACACCAGCGCAAGCTGTTCGGCGTCGAGGCACTCAGGGGCAGGGGATGCGCTGTTGGCAATCACAGCCGCGGCGGTGTGGCCGAGCAGGAGTTCGTAGAATTCAATGCCCGCGGCGGCGCAAACCGCCTCTTCTTCGGCTGTCAGCGGGCGGTTGGCCAGCGTGATATCCGCTTCACCCGCGCAGAAAGAGGCGATGCCGGCCGTCGTGCCGGTTGTATTCAGGGCTACGCCATCAGCGCCCAGGGCTTCAACAAGGGGCGCGCCAATCGCTGACCCCGCAACACGCACGGAACTGGCATCCTGCGCGCCGGCGGCTGCCGTCAGGCCAAGCAGCGCTACCAGCACGGCGGCCGCTGCAAATGCGGCACGACGTCTGACTAGAATCATCTTCGTTGCTCCTTCGACTGAGGCGCAGGTTTGGTATAATTGCCCGCGGCATTGTACCCGTGCGGAACACCGTGTTCCAGACAGAAGATCAGCCGTGCAGCATCCGCAGTACAGCATTTACGAATTGGTCGGTGGGGAAGATACGATTCGCGAACTGGTCGATCGCTTCTACGCTCACGTCGAGGCCGACCCCTTCCTTCGTCCACTTTTCCCCGATGACATGGAGGATGGCAAGCGCTGGCAGTTTCTGTTCCTGTGCCAGTTCTTCGGCGGGCCGCAGGTCTATGCCGGTGAACGGGGCCACCCACGCCTGCGGATGCGCCACAGTCCGTACGCTATTGGCCCCGCCGAGCGTGACGCCTGGTTGAAGCACATGCTGGCGGCTGTGGATGAAACTGGGATACAGGAACCGATGCGCACGGTCATGCGCGATTACTTCGTGCGCTCCGCCGAGCACATGGTCAATCAGTCGGAATAAAGAAGCACGTTTTCACCTGAGCCTAACGCAGGTCAACGAATTGACGCAGGCGGTCATTTCAACAGGGGGCTTCAGCCCCCTGCGTAGGCGGATTAGCTAGGCGGGCAACGGGCTTCAGCCCCCTGTTGGTAGACCGTGCTATTTGAGTTATTCACCAGAAGAAGGCTCAATGGCCCCGATCACGGGGCGTTGCCACGCCGTTCCTCCCTCAATCACACCTCAATCTCCCGCCTTCCCATTCGCATTAGGCGTAACTTTCAGCGTCCTTCACTCCGGCACCCCGATTCCAGCCGGTGTCAGCACGTACTGCTCGAAGGCTTCGGCCGTCCACGGCAGCAGCGGCTTGAAGAAGTCACGGTAAATGGCGTCGGCATACACGCGAATCTCGTATTGGGCGTCGCTCGCCATGCGCAGGCGCAGCCACCCCATCAGATTGTGCGCGTCCACCTTAACCACCCATGTGTAGTACACGCTGAAGCCGGGCAGGAAGAGGCGCGCCATTTCGCGCGATACACCGGCGTCCACCGCGTCCTTGTACAGCCGGTAGCCCTCGTCATAGAACGCGGTCAGCTTGTCGAGGAACTCCGCCGACGCCTCAGGCACGAGTTCGCCCTCGCTGGCCTGCTTGTTGCTCTTCGCCTGCCTGCGCCAGACGTCCGGAACGTAGAAGTCATCCTCGTCGAATTCGGTATAGCGGCCCGATTGCGCGTTCACCGACTGAAAGTGGAAGGTGCGGTGGCGCACCCACTGCCACCACACGAGCAGCGGCGCCCGCACCCGGAATTTCAGCTCGACCATTTCGAAAGGGCTGGTATGCTGGTTCCGAAGCAGATAGAACAGCAGTTTCTTGTCGGCGTCCAGGCCCTTGCTCTCGCCGAGAAAACTGACGCGGGCGGCATTGACAATCGCCAGGTCGCCGTTAATGCCGGTGGCAGGGTGGGGCATGATGTCCACCAGTTCGATCCAGCCCTTGTCCAGTACATCCACCCGCTGGCCCAACAAGTCACTCATATCGCTATCCTCGCATGAAGTATTGAAGCGCCAGCCGCAACCGTTCCTCGAACGCGTCGGGTGTGCCGAGGGGTATTGAGTTGAGCGCGCTTTGCGCTTCGGCCGGTGAGTATCCGAAGCCGATCAATGCGTCGAGCACATCCCGGCTCACATCGTTCAGTGGGGCGGCGGCGATTAGCCCATCCGCACCCTTCAGCTTGTCCTTAAGCTCCAGAATGATCTTCTCGCCGGTTTTGCGGCCCACGCCGGGCACGCGGGATAGCACATCCACCTGGCCGCTGGCGACCGCTGTGCGCAGTCGGTCAATGCCGAGCGTGCCAACGACGGCGATAGCGGTGCGTGGGCCAACTCCGCTCACGGCGATCAGACGCTCGAAGACCTCGCGTTCCTCGGGCGCGCTGAAACCGTAGAGCGCAATCAGGTCCTCGCGCACGATCATCAGCGTGTGCAGGGTGATATGTTCGCCTTCCGCCGCGTAGGTGTTGATCGGCACGAAGACCTTGAAGCCGACGCCGCCGGTCAGCACGACCAGGTGATCCGGTTTCTGACTGGCGACGACGCCCTGCAGCAATGCGATCATTCACAACCTCCGGCGTGCTAGAGCAAGGCGCTGTATTGGGCGTGATGCAGGTCGGTGATGGCAATGGCCAGCGCGTCGGCGGCGTCGTCCGGCCGGGGGATGACCTCAAGGTTGAGGAGCATCCGCACCATCTCCTGCATCTGCGGCTTGCCTGCGCCGCCATAGCCGGAAATCGCCTGCTTGACGAAGTTGGGCTTGTACTCGTAAATCGGCAGGTTGGCCTCGTTGAGGGTAAGCAAAATCGCGCCGCGCCCCTGCGCGACGGTGATCGCGGTGGTGACGTTCTTGCCGAAGAACATCTCCTCGACGGCGGCGCGATCGGGCTTGTGCAGCGCGATGATGGCCTCTAGCCCGTCGTGAATCAATCGCAGGCGATCCGCCATCCGCAGCGTGGAAGGCGTGGTGATGACGCCATAGTCAATGGCTTCGAGCGTGCCATCCGGCCGCTCGCGCACGAGGCCGAAGCCAACGGTTGCCGTGCCCGGATCGATCCCAAGGGAGAGCATCGCCGGGCAGCGTTATGCCGTCTCGAAGGCTTCGATGATCTCGTCCGTAATCTGCAGGTTCGAGGCCACCGATTGCACATCGTCCAGGTCTTCCAGTTCGTTCATCAGGCGCATATTGGTGAGCGCCTTCTCGACTGGAAGTTCGGCCTCGTTCTTGGCAACCCACTGCAGTTCCGCGTCATCCACTTCGTAGCTCGCGCCGCGCAGGGCTTCCTCGACGGCGAACAGCATTTCGCGCGGCGTGAGCACGATAATGGTGCCGTCATCATCCACCACATCATCCGCGCCAGCTTCGGCCGCG
>JAEURB010000430.1 GCA_016788435.1 Anaerolineae bacterium
AAAATCGCGGTTGTGCTGGCCGATGACCACCCGATGCTGCGTGATGGTCTGCTTGCGGTGATCAACGCCCAACCCGATATGCAGGTCACCGGCGAGTCATCCACCGGCATGGAGACCACGCAGATTGTTCGCCGCCTGGCACCCGATGTCGTCGTGCTGGACATCATGATGCCGGACTTTTCTGGGCTGGATATCGTCGCTGAAATACGACGCAGCAATTCTGCCGCCGGCCGGCCGATCCAAATCGTGATGTTTTCGATGCTTGCCAAAGAGTCCGTTGTGCTGCGTGCACTGCGGGCGGGCGCGCTTGGTTTCGTGACCAAGACCTCGTCCAGCGCCGAAGTCGTGCAGGCGATTCGCCAGGCTTATCGAGGGAGCTTCTATCTCAGCTCGGATATTTCCAACACGGTCATCAAGCTGTATCTCGATGATCGCCAGACGGAGCTTTCGGGCAGCCGCTATGACCTGCTGAGTGAACGGGAACAGGAGATCTTCCACTTGCTGGTCGAGGGCAACTCGAACCGCGCCATCGCCGAACTGCTGTCATTGAGCGAGCGCACAGTAGAGAAACACCGGGCCAACATCATGGCGAAGCTGGAAATCCGCAGCTATCGTGAGATGATCAGTTACGCCGTTCAGATTGGCGTCCTTGAGCCACCGCAGGCCGAACCGGGGGTGGACTAGGCGCACCCCGGAGCCGCCCAGCTAGGTTGCTGGCCCGGCCGCCCGATAGCGGTCGGCGGCGATGATGGCCTGGTCGGACGTGTCGAATATCCGCTCGTCGCCCAGGCGCTCGAGGATCCCCGCGCGGCCCAGATACTCCTGCACGGGCTCGGTCAGTCCGTTGACATATACGCGGCCGCCTTTCCCTTCGATGGTTGTAATGGCATCCTCAATCGCGTCCAGCCCGGTCGTATCCACCAACGGCGTCATGTGCAGGTTGAGAATGACGTCACGCATCCCGCTCAGATCTTCGACCGTCGTGTTGAAGGTGTTGGCAGTACCAAAGAACAGCGGGCCCATCACATTGACCACCGCAATCTGGCCGGCATCAGACTTCATCTCGTAGCCTTCCTCGCGCATCTCCGCGGCGCTCACGGGCTTGCTGACGACTTTCGTGCGGCTGATCTGATAGATGAACATGAGCGCCGACAAGGCGAAACCAATCGCAATCGCCTGTGTCAGGTCAAGCGCAATCGTGGCCAGCATCGTGGCCGTGAAGGCCAGCATCGCGCTCTTGAACCGCCGCCCGAAGATGCCGCGAATGCCGACCCAATCGTTGATGCGCCAGGCAGTGACCGCCAGCACACCAGCCAAGGCAGCCAGCGGCACACGCCCGAGCAGCGGGGCCATCACCAGCGCCGCCAGCAGCAGCACACCGGCGTGGACGATACTGGTCACACGGGTGCGCGCACCACTCTTGATAGCCACGCTGGTTCGGGCGATCACCGCCGCCGCCGGGATACCGCCAAAGAACGGCAGGACGATATTGCCGACGCCCTGCGCGATCAGTTCCTGATTCAGGTCGAGCTTCTGCCCGGTCATGCGCCCGCCCACCGTGCCGCAGAGCAGGCTTTCGATGGCGCACAGGCCGGCCAGCGAGATAGCAGGCCCAATCAGGCTGTTGAAGTGCTCCCACGGGAGATTGGTGAGCGTCAGCCGGTCATCCAGCAGAATCGTCTGCGGGATGGCGCCAACCATTGGAACATCGAGGTTCAGCGCCGCCACGGCAGCCGTCGTGACGATCAGACCCAGCACTGAGGCGGGGAAGCGGGCATTCCACGCTTTAGGCCACCAGACCATCAGGCCGATGACGGTGAGACTGATGAGGACAGGGGCCAGCATTGGCGCGTAATCGAACTGCAGATAGTTCAGGAGCCTGGCGAGCGCGTTCGGATTGGCGGGAGTCTGCACGCCCAGCAGGTGATCGATCTGCCCGATGAAGATGATCAGCGCGATGCCGCTGGTAAAGCCGGAAATGACCGCCGTAGGGATGAAGTTGACGACGCGCCCCAGGTCGAGGATGCCGATCAGCAGGATGAGGATGCCGGCCAGCAGGCCTGCCATTAGCACGCCTTCCAGCCCAAAGCGCATGGCCAGAACAATCAACACGGCGGACATCGAGCCAGATGCGCCGGAGATCTGATAGCCGGCGCCGCCCAACCCGCCGATGATCAGGCCTGCCAGGATGGATGTGACCAGGCCAGCCCCGGCCGATGCACCAGCCGCCATGCCGAGGGCCAGCGCCAGCGGCAAGGCCACTGCGCCCACGGTGATGCCCGCCAGCACGTCGCCGCGCAATGAGGCTGCGTTATAGCCGGCGAACTCACGGCGCAGCACCCCCTTCAGCGGAAAGCGCGCGGCGGCCAGCGCCTTGAGATTGCTTCCGCGCAAGCGTGTGCTAGCGCGCGCCGGTTGTCCTGCCCGCAGGTGATCGGCTGTGGCCGGGGCGTTCGGCTCGGCCGGTGGTCGTGCGCCAGGCACGGTTGAATCCGTGACGGAGGCTGGAGTGTTCATATTCATCCTGGTGCGGAAGTCGCCGCTGACGGGCCGGCCTGGTTACGTGATCCGGGCTGCCCGCGCTGTGTTTCATCCTGTATACCATGCCACCCGCACCGTCTGAAGCCTGCCGAAGGCGATTACGTACCTTCCCGAATCGAACTACGTATTTCACTCTATATGACGGAAATTGGCGATCTGCGATGATGTGGCCATCAGGACGCTGCGTAGTTGAAAACGGCCTGGGGCAGCAAACAGACAGCGTCTGCCACAGGCTGGTTTGAACAAGCAGTCCGGTAATTGCCCGCATCGAGTTAAGAGGAGCAGTTGAAATGACCAAGGATCAGGTTCGTGAACTTATTCTGAAGGCGAAGGACGAGAAGGGTTTGACCTGGGAACAGGTTGGCAAGGAACTCGGACGCCGCGCGGTTGGCGCCGCCACCGTCTGCTACGGCTACGGCCAGTTGGAGAAGGCAGAAGCTGAGAAGGTCGTGGCTCTGTTCGGCCTGCCGCAGGAAGCCGTCAAGGCTCTGATGGCCGCCCCGCTGCGCGCCCCTGTGCAGGAATGGCCGCCCACCGACCCGTACATCTATCGCTTCTACGAAGCCGTCATGCTGTACGCCCCGGTGTGGAAAGACGTGTCGCACGAAATCTTCGGCGACGGCATCATCAGCGCCATTGACTGCTACTTCGACATCGAGAAGGTCATTGACGACCAGGGTGTTGCCCGCGCCAAGTTCGTTTTCCAGGGCAAGTGGCTGAAGTACACGAAGTTCTAGGCCGCTGCTTCATCAACCGCATTAGCTGACCCAGCGAAGGGGCGCGTCACTACTTCTGAGTTCTCAGGCTGGCGTGCCCCTTCTTTCATCCACTATCGGAGGATATCGTGGCGGAAGTTAAGACCACCCCCGCAACAACCCCCTGGGGAAAAATCCTCGAAGCCAAGGTTAATTCCGGGATTCCTTACCCGAACTGGCGCGAGGTTCTGAGTTCAGGCCTGGGCGGCCTTCTGATCATCGGCCTGCTGAACTACATCAGCCTGGAAACGGACATCGTCAAGGCGTTCATCATCCCGTTTGGCGCAACGGCGGTGCTGGTCTTCGCTGCGCCGGCCGCGCCCTTCTCACAGCCGCGCAACTTCATCGGCGGCCACCTGATCGCGGGAGCATCCGGCATCGTCGTGATGCTGCTTTTCAATGAAGTCTCATGGTTGACTCTGGGGCTGGCCAATGGCCTCGCCATCGCGCTGATGGTCGTCACCAAGTGTGTCCATCCGCCAGCCGGCGCAACCGCCCTGCTGCCTGTAGTGAATAGCGTAACGTCCTTCACCTGGCTGCTGACGCCCGTTCTCGTGGGCTGTCTGATCATCCTCGTGGTGGCCCTGCTGTATAACAACGTTTGGGCGAAGCGGAAGTACCCGGCGTACTGGTTTTAGGGTCACCATCTCCCAGGTTGGGCCACCTTGCCCTTGGAAGCTGGCATGATTTTCTACAGGTATAGAGAGGTGCGGCCGCAGAACCTGGCCGCACCTTTTTGCGCCCTGGCGCTGCGCCAGCTTGAACCGGCGGCCCGGCGCTGCACCTCCACCTGCCCCCTCCACTCCGCTGCGCTGCGTAGAGGGGGGAATGGTGCGCGTCCGGATGTTCGCAATCGGGAAAGCGCAGGGCGGTGCGGGCAGATGCGGCCTTATTAGCAAACCTATGAAAGAGCGGACAACAGGACAGAATCAAAATAGCGGACTCGGACTGAGGGAAGAAGTTGCAGGACATCAGGACAGAA
>JAEURB010000460.1 GCA_016788435.1 Anaerolineae bacterium
GTGTTTCGGCGCGAAACTCGTCACGGGTATCGGGAAGGACCACCTCGACGCCCGCCGCTGCGAGCGCCTTGTCCAGCCCCTTGACGGGGATATAGCGAAAGTCCCAGGCCAGCACGGCCGCTGCATCATGTTCGTGCAGCAGTTCGACCACCTTCTTGCGGGCAGCGGCATCGCCCTTCACGCTGATCGGCTCACCCTTCAGGCCGGCCAGTTCGCGGCTGAAGCGTTCAAGCAGCGCGTCGGGGTCGGCCGCTTCCTGCACCGTCACCGCCACATAGCCGTCCGGCGTGGGATCGGCGTCCTCGAACGGGCGGCGGGCGGCGCGCAGGCGGCCCAGAATGGCGGCGCGGGACGAAGTGGGCATGGCAAGCTTCCTGTGTTCGAACGCCTCGATTATTCCGCAGGCGGGTGGTCTTTGGGCTCGTGCTTGGCGGGCTTGTTTTTCTTAGTCAGGAACAACGCTACGCCCACAGCGGCAATACCGCCAGCCAGCAGCAGGAGGTCGGTGGGCGTTTCGTAGTGCATTTTCAGCGCTTGCTGGAAGAACTTGACGACGAGGATGACCAGCACGACGCTGACCAGCTTGTCCTTCAGGTCGTCGAGGTTGCGGATGACGAGCACACGCGGCCCGACCGACGATTTTTCAGCGGCCGAGATATTGCCGATAAACAGTTCGTACATGCCATCAGCGAAGATGACGAGGATGGCGACAATCAGATATTGATCCACCACGCCAACCACGTCTGACAGAATGATCGCCTGCTGCTCGAGTTGTTCTTCGGCGGTGAGCAGCAGATAGCCCGCCATTCGCTGGAGCAGGAGCAGCGTGTTGACCGCCGACAGCACCAGAATACCAATGGCGGCCAGCAGACTGGCCAGCACCGGCACGATCATAATCAGGCGGGCGTTCCACAGAAAGCCCTCAAACAATTCCTCAACGCGCTTCATGTTCACCCCACACTCACCCGTCCACCAGAATCTTGTCCACCGCTGCCGCCAACTCGCGCAAGGTACTGACCTTGTACACCGCGTCCGCCGCCTGGGCATACTGAAGCATATCGCTGTCACCCGTTCCCCACTGGTGCGGCGGTTCGGGGTTGAACCAGATCAACCGGCGCGCGCGGCGCTGCAAGTCGAGGGCCAGGTCAAGGCGTGGGTCGTGGTAGTTGTTGCGCCCATCACCCACCAGAATGACGGTCGTTTTGCCTGTCACCACGCTCAAGTGATCGCGCTGAAAGGCCGCCAGGCTCGCGCCGAGGTCGGTATTGTAATAGCCGGGGCGGTTTTCGCGCAGTACCCGCTCGACGGCCGCCATCGGTTCGTGCTCGGCAAATACCGGGCTGATATCCACCAGATCGCTGATGAAGATGTAGCTGTGGGTGCGCGCCACCTGGTCCTGCAGTTCGTAGATCAGCGTGAGCAGAAACTCGGCGCAGTAGCGCATCGAGGTGCTGATGTCGCAAATCAGGACGAGCGACGGCTTGACATGGCGCGTACGGAAGTGAAGCTCCAGCGGCACACCATCGTAGCGCATGTTATGCCGCATCATCCGCCGGGGGTCCAGCTGGCCGCTGCGGGCGCGGCGCTGGCGCAGGGCGGCCCGGCTGCGCAGGCGAGCGGCAAGGCGGCGGATTTCGTCGCGAATCTGCTCCACCTCGGCATCACTCAGGCGGGTGAATGGCACATCCATCAGGTCGGGTTTGGGCTGTGGTTCGCGGTTAGCCAATTGTTCGGCCAGCGACGCACCGACAAACTGCCCGGCCTGTTCGCCCAATCCGGCGGCATTGGCCTCCAGCATCTCGCGCAGAGTCCCCAGCGATTCGGCGTCCATACCCATCTGCGCAAGCTGTTCCAGCAAGCGTTCGATAAGCTGCTGAAGCTGCTGAAGCCCCAACTGCCGCTCGACCCGCCGCTGCAACCACGGCTGCTGCGCGAAGCCGTCGGCCTGTTCCAGCCCGGCGCGCTGTCCCGCCTCGTTCAACTGCTGGCTGTTGAATGGGCGGCCCGCAAGCAGTTGGTCAAGCAGTTCGCGCAGCGCCTGCATACTGCCCATCATGGCCTGCAGCGCGTCACGCAGCATCTGCTGCTGTTCCGGCGTCATCTGCTCGGGGATGTCCTCGAGCGGCGGCTGGCCCTGCGCGAAGAACAGGGGGAAGAAATAGTCGAACGTGCCCTGATCGCGGGCCTCTTTGACCAGCGTGGCGCGCAGGGCGGCGCGAAAGGTCGCGCGATCATGCACGCCAACGGCTTCAATGCCATGCGCGGCGTCCATACTCTCGGCCAGCGATACACGCACGCCAGCGGCGCGCAGCGCGCGGATGAAATCCACCATTCGCTTATCCACAATGGCGAGCCTTCAACCCGTTGGGCGGATGCAGCGGATTATAGGGATATGGTAGATGGGGGGCAAAGGGTGCGGCACTTCCACACAACTTGCGCATTTTGAAAACCACCATGATACTGGCTCACAAGCGAGCCGTCTGATTTCCAGGCGGGTTGAATGAAAGGATGATCCATGCGCAAGTTGCATCTCTTGTCTTTGGCCCTGTTGATCGCCCTCCTCCTCATCGCCATCGTGCCCGCTTCCGCTGCGCCGGGAGCCACCATCAACAGCATCAGCGTCAATGCCGCCAACTGCACGATGACCTTGTAATTCACAGTGCAGGATCAGGGTGTGTACTACCTGAACGCCTGGGATGACGGCACATTCAAGGCGGGCGCGGGGGTTCATGTTCTCGCTGGCGGAACGGCTACGGCGACCCTGAATGTCGGCCCCGTACTGCAAGGCGCGGCGGGCATCGGCCTGTATGTCGAGGA
>JAEURB010000461.1 GCA_016788435.1 Anaerolineae bacterium
CTGTTACGCCACCAGGCCACCAGCCTGATTAACGGCTGGCAGACCAACGGCGCGGTGCGGCGCACGATGATCTTCCTGCAAGGCTACGGCGTGACCAGCAAAATGGCGACGCGCATCCTCGACCACTACGGCGCGGCGACGGTCAACAAGGTGCAGCAGGACCCGTACCAACTAGCCGACGAGGTGTTCGGTATCGGCTTCATCCGTGCCGACCAGATCGCCCAGGCGATGGGCCTCGACGCCGACGACCCGCGCCGCATTCGCGCCGGGCTGCATTACGCCCTCAGCCAGATGACCCGCGAAGGCCACACCTTCTACCCGCGCGGTGAACTGGTCGAACGCACCAACGAACTGCTGCGCATTGACCACACCGCGCGCATCGAAGCCGTGCTCAGCCAGCAGTTGTTCACCGGCGATTTGATGAACGACGAATCGGCAGGCGCGCCGATCAGCAAGGATGCCATTTATCTGCCGGTCTACTTCCACGCCGAGATCAACGCCGCCGAACAACTGCGCCTGCTGGCGGCCACGCGCTCGGACGTGATCAAAGCCGCTGAAGACCTGCAATGGGGCCGTTTTCTCGAACGCCTCACCTACGGCCAGCCGGTAGACCTGACCGAACAGCAGCAGGGGGCGGTCAAAGCCGCGCTGCTCAACAAGCTGTCCGTCCTCACCGGCGGCCCCGGCACTGGCAAGACCACGACCGTCAATATGGTCATTCGCGCGCTGGAGGCGCTCAAGGTCAAGTACGCGCTGGCCTCACCCACCGGCCGCGCCGCCAAGCGCCTGAACGAAACGACCGAACGCCCGGCCAGCACACTGCACCGGCTGCTCGGCTACGGCGCGGATGGCTTCGCGCATGATGAGGATAACCCGCTCGAAGTGGACTTCCTGATCGTGGACGAGACTTCGATGGTGGACCTGATGCTGCTGGAGAATATGCTTCAGGCGCTGCGCCCGGCCACGCACCTCCTGCTCGTGGGTGACGTGGATCAGCTGCCGAGCGTGGGCGCCGGCAACGTACTGCGCGACATCATTGACAGCGGCCTCGCCCATGTCACGCGCCTCGACGCCATCTTCCGCCAGAAGGAGAGCAGCTTCATCGTCGTCAACGCGCACCGTATCAATCACGGCGAAGCGCCTTTCATGGACAACCGCAGCGACGATTTCTACTTCTTCAGCGCGGAAGACCCGCAGGAGGCGGGCGCGCTGGTGGTGGATGTCGTTCGCAACCGCCTGCCTGTCCGCTTTGGCCTTGACCCCCTGCGCGATGTGCAGGTGATCGCCCCGATGTATCGCGGCCCGGCGGGCGTTCACGCCCTCAACGAGGCGCTGCAAACTGCGCTCAATGGCGATACGAGCCGTGCCCAGCAGGAATTGGGGGGCCGGAAGTTCCGCGTGGGCGACAAGGTGATGCAAACACGCAACAACTACGAGAAGGAAGTCTTCAACGGCGACATCGGCCTGATCACCGGCATTGATTTTCAGGAGCGCACGCTGGAAGTCGTGATTGATGACCAGTACCTGTACTACGAGTTCAACGAGGCCGAAGAACTGATTCACGCCTACTGCATCAGCACGCACCGCAGCCAGGGATCAGAATATCCGGTCGTGGTCATGCCGGTGCTGACGCAGCACTATATGATGTTGCAGCGCAATCTGCTCTACACCGCCATCACCCGCGCCAAACAGATGGTCGTGCTGGTGGGCAGCCGCAAGGCCGTTTATATCGCCGTTCAGAACAACAAGGTCGCTACCCGCTATTCCGGCCTGCTCGACCGGCTGAAGGCGTGATTTTTCACCACAGACGCGCGGAGAGCACAGAGAAAAACGAGATCGAACTCCTCTGTGTTCTCCGCGCCTCTGTGGTGTATCCCGTCGCACTTCATTTTCTGAACGGCGTTGTGGTCAATCGGCGGGCACGCGCTACACTTGCGCGGCATCTTTCTCCAGCCCGCCCAGAGTGAAACATGGCCCGCAGCCTGCTCTCCCCCACCACAGCCGAACAGCCGAAAACTGCCGATGTCATCATAGTGGGCGGTGGCCCGGCCGGGACTGCCGCCGCGTGGGCGCTCGAACGCGCGCAGCCCGGCATTCAGATCGTGCTGATCGAGCGCGCCGCACAGCCCGGTTCCGGCGCTTCGAACGCTTCGCTCGAAAACTTCCGCACGGCGTGGGCCGCGCCGTGCCTGGCCCGGCTGATGACGCGCAGCATTGACCTCTTCATGCACCCCGGCGAGTTCTTCGGTGAGGACACTGATCTCGGCGCGAAGCAGCGCGGCTACCTGTGGTGCGCCTTCACCGAGGCGCAGGCTGCCAAACTGCATGCCGAAGTCGAGCATCTCCACGCCATCGGCTTGCCGCACATCCAGTACCTCGATACCAGCGAGGTGCAAGCGCGGTTCGGCTGGCTGGGCCCGAAGCTGCTGGCCGGGAAATACGACCCACGTGCGGGCTGGCTGGACTCGTACGCGCTGATTCAGGCCTTCCTGCGCGCCTGCCAAACGACGACGGTGCTGCTCGGCGTACCGGATGTGCGCCTCGTCCGCGAAGGCGACCGAATCACCGGCGTCGAAACGGTCGCGGGCCGCATTACTGCGCCTGCCACGCTGATTGCCGCCGGCGCGGACTCGCGGGGTGTGGCGGCCACGGCCGGCGTTCACCTGCCGCTCGTCATGCGCCCGCGCCAGAGCTTCACTACCAGCTGGCGTCACCCTGAGTTCCCGGCCGATGGCCCGGCGATTATTGGTTCAGCCCCCTTCCCGCACGTTCGGCCTGAGGCGCAGGACGGCGCGATCTTCGGCTTCGAGTACGCCTGGAACGCCAAGGGTATGGGCGAGAACGGCCGCGCCGCCGAAGCGCTGGAAGCGCCCATCTATCCGGTAGACCGCTGGAAAGACCCGCGCATGCCGTCGGTGGCGCTGATGCTGTTGGCCAAACAGTTCGGCCACGAGCGCGGCGGCTTCGCCAGCCCGAACTATTTGCGCGGCCTCGACCACCGCGCCGGGTATTACGTCTACCGTGATGCGGCCAACGCCTACACGACTTCAGCCGATGGGCAGCAGCGCGGCTACGACAGCCAGCGCGCCATCCTCGACGCCCACCCGGAGGTACATGGGTTGTTCCTGTCGGTGGCGCATGTCGGGCATGGCATCATGTCTGCGCCTGCCGCCGGCGAGATCGTCGCGTCGCGCATTCTCGGCCGTCCCCTCCCCGACTCCGCCTTCGCAGACTTCGCCTGGGGTGCGCACTACGTCGAACATGACTCGGGGGGGCTGACGCCAGACAATGCTGGAGTTGAAAGTTGAAAGTTCAAAGTTACGCCTTATGTAGAATGAAATCGCATGGTGCAAGTGGAAACGAGCGGGGAAATGCCTCGCATCGACTGAGGCTCAAGCCGTCAGGCGTAAAAAGGCACACGCTCTCTCAACTCACGGCGATAGAACTTGTTTTTCATTTCACATTAGGCGTAAGTTCAAAGTTGAAAGTGGACAGGCAGGCACACGCAGGGCTGTTGCAAAGTCGGGCACGAAGCCTCAACAAGGTGGCCTCAGCCCCTTGCTTGAAGCGGCAGCGGGCTTACGGTGACTTACGAACTTGCGTCCATCCAGTCCACCATACTTTCGCCACAAACACCCTACTCTG
>JAEURB010000469.1 GCA_016788435.1 Anaerolineae bacterium
GTGTGATCCATCACCGCGCCGCCGCCCGCCAGCACAGGGTCCACGAACCATGCGCGATGGTGCTTCGGGCATTCCCCCTGATTGGTGCCGTTGACGCCGTAAATGCGGCCCAGGCTGCCCGCGTCGAGCATGCCTTTGACCTGACGCACCGGCGCGTTGAAGCGCATCGGGAAAGCCGTCATCAGGCGCACACCGGCTCTGGCGCAGGCTTCAATCATCGCCTGCGCATCGTCCAGCGTGGTCGCCAGCGGCTTCTCGCACAGCACATGCGCCCCGGCAGCGGCGGCCGCCAGCACCAGCGGCGTATGGTTCGCGTTCTCCGAACACACGATCACGCCATCTGGCTTGTCCGCCAGCAGGTCATCCGCCGATCCGTAGGCCCGAATATGGTGGCTGGCGGCGAATTGCGCTGCCCGTTCGCGGTCGTCGTCGGCGATGCCGAGCAGTTCCACGCCCGGCGAATGCTTCAGGTTATGAACGTAGCCGTCGGCGTGCAGGTGGGCGGCGCTGAGGATGCCAATACGTAGATTCGTCATGGCAGTGCCTCCAGGTGAACCGGGCGGCCGCTGCTGGCGGACTGGATGGCCGCTTCGGCGATCTGAACGGCGGCCAGCCCGTCGCGGGCCGTCACGCGGGCTTCGGGCAGTGTTCCGGTCAGCACCGCATGGAACTCTTTAATTTCTGTAACGTACGGATCTTCGAGCAGTGGGCTGCCCGGCACAGCAATCGCTGCGCCATTGCCCGCTTGCTGCAAATGAACTTCCAGCGGCGCGCTGCTCCCGGCCGGATGCTCGATCAGCCCGCGATCCCCGGCGATCTCCAGCGACGTGCGGAACAGGCCCGCCGGATATACCCAGCCCCCTTCGACGTGGGTGAGCGCCCCGTTCGCGTGAGTGAGGATCACCAGCGCGTAATCGTGCGGCGCGTCCGGTGTACGGCCACGCACACTGCGCGCGAACACCGTTTTCACGTCACCGCTGATCCAGCGTGCCACATCGTAGTCATGAATCATCAGGTCCATCAGCACGCCGCCGGATTGCGCGGTATCGTGAAACCAGCTTGCCGGGTTATCGGCGTGCGGTTTGAAGCTGGCGCGTGTGAAGCGGCTCACTGCCACCCGCCCGATTTCCCCGCGCTTGACGATGGCGTGGGCGGCGGCATATTCCGGGAAAAAGCGGACGACGTGGCCCACCAGTAGCGGTACGCCAGCCCGTTCGCATACAGCGGCCATTTCCGTCGCCTGCGCCGTCGTGCGTGCCAGCGGCTTTTCGCAGACGATTGCTTTTCCGGCCGCCGCTGCCTGCAGCACCTGCGCATGATGCAGCGGCGTAGGCGTGCAAACACTCACCACATCCACCGCGCTGATCAGTTCATCGGCGCTCGGGAAAACCGCTGCGCCGCAACCTTCCGCCAGTGCAGCGGCCCCCTCTGCATCCAGCGAGTACACCCCCACGATGTCCGCGCCCGCCGCCTGCCAGCCTGTGGCGTGTGTGCGGGCCATGAAACCACTGCCGAGAATAGCGATACGAAGGTTCAAAACTTCACTGCTCCGCTGGTCAGGCCGCGAATCAACTGCCGCGAGAAAAGGATATACAGGATGATGATCGGGATCATCGCCATGCTCAGCGAGGCGAGGATGGCGTTGTAGTCGTTCAGGAACTGGCCCATGAAGACCTGCGCGCCTAATGTCAGCGTCTTGACGTTCTCCCCCGGCGCGAGGATCAGCGGGAACCACAGGTCATTCCACACCGGAATCATGGTGAACACCATCACCGTGGCCAGCGCCGGGCGCACCAGCGGCAGCACCATCCAGTAGATGCGGTACTCGCTGGCCCCATCCACACGGGCGGCGTCTTTCAGGTCACGTGGGACATCGCGCATGAACTGCGACATCACGAAGATTGTCAGCGGCAGCCCCTGCGCCGTGTAAACGAGGATCAGGCCGAGCAGGTTGTTGAGCAGGCCGAGCGACGACACCAGCCGCAGCAGTTCCACCGTGCCCAGCCGGATCGGGATCATGATGCCGACCGCCAGGTACAGGCCGAGCAGCGCGTTGCCCTTGAACTTGTACTCCGACAGCGCCCACGA
>JAEURB010000484.1 GCA_016788435.1 Anaerolineae bacterium
CGCCTTCAGGCTCAGGCGACGGCAATTCCCACGGCCATACCCCGGCCTGTTCATCCCTTCCAGCGCACCGGTTTAAGCAGCGAACGGTCGAACTGGCCGAAGTCCGCCTCGCCCAGCCGTTCCAGTTCGGCGCGCACGGCGGCGGCATCTGCCCGCAGCTGCGCCACATCCACCCCCTGGCACACATCCGGCAGCGGCATCAGCCACTGCTGGCATTTGAGCAGCATCTTGAGCGCGCCGCGCGGGTTGCTGCCGTTGATGTGATAGTAGGCGATGCCCACCTGCAAAATGGCCCGGTACAAATCGCGGATCGGCCGCTCCTCGTCCATCCACAGCGCCTCGAACAGGTCATGCTGGCGGTAGTAGTCACCAGCGTTGAAGCGGCGGATGGCCTCGGCGGCTTCGGGCGGCAGCGGCTTCGCGCAGTCACCGGCCAGTTCGGCGCGCAAGGTCGCATCAGCGGGCCGCGCCAGGTCATGCAGCAAGCCGGGCAGTGCGGCGGCCAGTTCGCCGGGCGCGATCACGGCGCTGGCCCCGGCCTGAAATGCCGCGCGCCGCGCCACCTCGCCTTCGGCCAGCACGACCACCGGAATACGGCGGGTGGCGGTGCTGGCGCGGGGTGTCACCGCCCAGGTTTCCCAGCCTTCAGCGCGCGCGTCCACCACAATCAGCGCCGGGCGCAAATCCGCCAGCCGCGCCACATAACCCGCTGCATCCGTCCAGTGGGTGACTTTAGCATCCAGCGTTTGTGCATCCAGCGGAGACGGGCCGGCCAGCACCACAACCGGGCGTTCAGTCATGAGCATTTCGCGCCTCACAATCGCCTGTGGCAAGCAAGACCAGCGGGATTTCCGTTATCATGGCATCAGGTTCGCGCAGTGGGGAGTGACCAGCCATGAATACGACCGAGATTAACAAGTGGTTGGAGCTGTTTGAAATCGAGCAGAGCGGTGACGAGAGTGCGCTGCTCGAAGTGCTGACCGAGGCGATCCGCCTGATTGCTGATTTGCAGGCCCGCGTAGCCGCGCTGGAAGCTCAGTCGCACGCCCACTGACGGCCGGCACCGCCTCAAAGCGTCTCAATTTCCACGCTCTCCATCAGCAGCGCCTGCGGGTCGGCCACCGGCGTCAGGCCGAAGCTGAGCCGCCCCTGCGGCGTGACCACCGCCCAGCGCGTATCCATCCAGGCGATGAAGCCCGCAGGCCCGCTCGGCGCAGAGGCCGTTTCCAGCACCATGTCCCCGTCTACTGCAAAACGCGCGCCATTCACCCGCCACTCGATGACATAAGTATGCCAGTCCGCCAGCAGGCCGGGGTCGAGCAGGTGTTCGCCGATGCGCATGGCGCGCTGCAGCGGCGGATACCAGCGATCATAGAGCCTGTGCGAGCGATAGGCCAGCGCCGCCAGCGGAGCCAGCGGAGCAAGCGCCAGCAAGCGCCGCCTGGTAGCGTCAATCTGCGCCGCCTTCCAGCCATGGCCGGGTACGCCCCGCGCCAGCGCCATGTTGCTGGGCGGCGAGGCGAAGAAGAACCAGATAGCTTGCGGCAGGCGCGGGAAACGCTGTACATCCGGCGAAAACGGATGATTCCAGAAGCCGAAGCCAGCCGTGCCGTGCAGCGCACCGCCCGCAGCAGTCGCCCGCGCCCGCACCGTCAGCCGCAGCGGTGGCCGCCAGCGGAAATGGAATGCGTGCGCCTGCGCCTTGAAACCGTAGTCCGTCACCTGCGCGTTGCTGTAGCGCGTCCCGTCGTTGGGATGCACGGCCATGCGCACCCCGCCCTCCTCGAACGTCACGCGGCCCGCGCCTGCTTCGGTCACTTCCCAATCGGCTGGAAACTGGATCATTCCAACCATTCAACTCCCTCTTCTGGAACATTTATTCTATATCCTACCCGCGAGGGCCGGGATCCGGTATAATCAGTCCTGCTTTTATGGTTGCATTCCCGCTCACGTTCTGAGGAATTGGCTCTTGGAAATCACCTGGTACGGGCACAGTTGCTTTCGCATGACCGAGCGCGGCAAGGTGACGATTGTCACCGATCCTTACGCCGGCGGCCTGGGCTTGCCCCCGCTCAACATCAAAGCCGATGTGGTGACGATCAGCCACGACTCGCCCGGCCACAACGCGCTCGAAGCCATTAAGTCCGAGCCGTATGTCCTGCGTGGGCCGGGCGAATACGAAATCGGCAACGTCTTCATCACCGGCATCGCCATGCACAACGTAACGCTCGAAACGCCGCAGCTTAACGTCGCCTATCTGTTTGATTTCGACGGCCTGCGCGTGCTGCACCTCGGCGATCTCAGCTTCGTGCCCGATCAGTCATTGGTCGAGGCGCTCGGCGAAGTCCACGCCCTGCTCATCCCGGTGGGCGGCGGCAACGGCCTGAAGGCCACTCAGGCGGCCGAAGTCGTCGCCATGGTCGAGCCGAGCTTCATCGTGCCCATGCACTACGAGCTTCCCGGTCTGACCATTCCGTTGGAAGGCGTGGACAAGTTTCTCAAGGCGATGGGAGTGACGCGGCCACAGGAAGCGGATACGCTCAAGTTCAACGCCAACGACCGCCCCGAACAGGCACAGGTGGTGGTGCTCACGCCGCAAAGTTGAGCGGCGCAGGAGAGCCTATGAGCGTCAAACTGCTGATGAACTGGGACATTCGGGCCGGGCGCGACCAGGAGTATTTCGAGTTCGTCGTCCGTGAATGGGTGCCAACCATCCAGCGGCTGGGTCTGCGCCCGACCGGTGCCTGGTACACTGTCTACAGCCGCGCCAAAAACGCGCCGCAGATCATGACCGAGAGCGTCGCCAACGACCTGCCCGCCATGCGCGCCATTTTGTCCAGCGAGGATTGGAAGGCGCTCAACGAAAAGCTGCAGGAATACGTCGAGAACTACAGCCAGAAGATCGTCCACATGACCGGCGGGTTTCAACTGTAATCCCGTATGATCCGGCCGCGCCGCCGTTTCTCCCCCTTCTCCTGCCTGCTCTTTCTCGCCTTGCTCCTCTTCGGCGCGATCATCGTGATCCTGCTGCTGCGCCAGCCGTGGAATCTGCCCGCCACCTCTGACAACGGGGCGGCGGCCTCGGCGCTGGCCGAAGATGCACGCCAAATCGCCTTCATGTCCAACCGCGACGGCGACTGGGATATCTACCAGATGACGCTCTCGACCCGCGAGACGGTCAATCTGACCGACAGCAGCGCCGATGAAGCCTTCCCCTCCTACGATTTTTCCGGCCAGGCGATGACCTACGTCAGCAATGCCGACCGCACCGCTGAAAGTGACCTGACCGGCTACACGATGGCCGCCGACGGCAGCAGCCCGCGCCGCGTGCAAAGTGACCTGCCCACCATCCTCGACATCCTCGCCAACGGCCGCCTCAACTGGGACCTCGTGCAGCCGTTCAGCGGCGGGCCGGTCTTCGTTTCCCTGCGTGACCTGAACCTGGAGGTTTATCGCGCACGGACCAACGCCGATGGAACGGCGAACGACGTTAACCTCAGCCGTAATGGCGCGATTGACTGGTTCCCGTCGGTGGATGTGACGGGCGGGCAGGTCGTTTTCACCAGCGACCGCGACGGCGATCAGGAGCTTTATCTGGCCGAAGCGGACGGCACGCTGCGCCGCCTGACCAATGACCCGGCCACCGATGTTCATGCCGTCTGGCTGAGCGATGCGCGCCAGGTGCTGTTCTACTCCGAGCGCGGCCCGCTGCTTGATGGCGGCCAAACCGTGCTCTACACCCTCGATACCCGTGACCCAGCCGCGCAACCCGCCTCGCTCACAGGCGGCCCAGTCTCGCTGGAAGGCGGTACGCCGCTGGTGGCCGATGTGCAGTTCGCGCCCGGCGGCGGCGCGCAGATCAGCCTCGGCCATGACGGCCACGACTGGGAGATCTACTACACACCAGCCGGCGGCGGCGAAGCGGTCAACCTCACCGATAACGACTTTGACGACCTTTTTCCCACCTGGCGGCCGAATAGCTGACGAGGATCAGCCATGAGCGTCGATCCGGCAGAGTTTCAGGAGAACGAGGAAAAGTTCCAGCGGCAGTTGGCGCGTATCGGCTGGGCACTGCCGCTGCTGACTTTCATCAGTCTGCTGTCGTTTGGGGCGCTGCTCTACATCCTCAGCCAGATGCCCGAGGTGGACTCGGTCTTTCCCGCTGGATTCCTGCTTGGCCTGGCCGGTGGCTTCATTTCAACGGCGGTTATTTTCTACTTCTACGAATACGTCTTTGCGAAACGCATGGAAAAACGCGCTCTTTTTTCGCGCCAAAGCGCCGTCCGCCGGCGCTATGCCGCCGTGTCGCTGCGGCAAAATACCGCCTGGGAACGCTGGGAGGTGTGCCTGGGGGCGCTCAACCAGCTTTCACAGGGCAACCTGCCAGCCTTTCAGCCCCGCACCCGCGCCGCTGCTCAGGCGATTGTGGATGCCCTCAACGCCGCGCTGACCGCACTCACCGAATACGACGACGTTGAGGAAGAACGCGCGGCCGTCGTGCGCGACTTCATGCGCATCAAGGCTGAAGACGGCAGCAAGGCGGATGTCGAGAACGTGCTGGAGACCTTGCTCAGGCTGGCGAAGGAACGCCGCGAGCGCCGCCTCATCAGCGGTCAGCTGTGGGCCGAGGTTCAGCGCCTGTCCCCGCTGCTTGCCACCCTTCCGGAAGCTGAAGCATCAACCGGACAATAGGAGTTGCTCATGCGCTGGCAAAAGCTCACCCCCAATCTGATGGTCGAAGATGTAGCAGCCTCCGCCGCCTGGTTCGTGGCCGTACTCGGCTTCGCGCTCGGTGGTGAAGTGCCGGGCGAAGACGGCGTCCTCAATTTCGCCATGCTGCACCGCGACGACGTGCCGCTCATGCTTCAGCGCCGGGGCAGCCTCGAAGCAGATGTACCCGCGCTGGCCGGCGTGCCGGTTGGCGCGTCACTGACCTTCTTCATTAACGTGGACGACGTGACCGCGCTCTACGAGCCGATTCGCGACCGCGTCGAGACGGTCGTCCCCCTCCACGACACCTGGTACGGCCAGCGCGAGGTCTACATCCGCGACCTCAACGGCTACATTTTCTGCCTTGCGCAGGCCGTCGCGCAGGCATGAACCGCCGCTGGCTTACGTTTCTGCTGCCGGGGCTGCTGGCCGCTGTTGCTGCCGGTTGCGCCACGCCGCCACTGGTTGGCACGCTGCCGCAGGCCACACCCGGCCCTTCGGCCTGCGCCGAAGTGAGCACGCGCTTCGCCGTGATCGGCGACTACGGGGACGCCAGCCAACCCGAAGCCGACGTGGCCGCGCTGGTGGCGAGCTGGTCGCCTGATTTCGTGGTGACGGCGGGCGACAACAATTATCCGTTGGGCGAAGCCCGCACGATTGACGCCAATATCGGCCAGTTCTACCACGCCTTCATCGCGCCCTATGGCGGCGCATATGGCCTTGGTTCGAGCGAGAACCGCTTCTTCCCGGCGCTCGGCAATCACGACTGGTACAGCAACGCGGCGGCGGCCTATTTCGACTACTTCACGCTGCCGGGCAACGAACGCTACTACGACCTCGTGCGCGGCCCCGTTCACCTGTTCGTACTCGATAGCGACTCGAACGAGCCGGATGGCATTGACGTGGATTCCGTTCAGGCCGCATGGCTGCGCGACCGGCTGGCCGCCTCACAAACCCCCTGGCAGATCGTGCTGCTGCATCATCCGCCCTACACGTCCAGCGAGCGCGGCCCCGCCGGGGCGCTGCGCTGGCCCTTCGCGGCATGGGGCGCGGATGTCGTGATGGCCGGCCACGACCATACCTATGAACGGCTGGAAGTGGAAGGCATCCCGTATCTGGTCAACGGTCTGGGCGGGCGCAGCATCTACGAGTTCAGCACGCCCGTTGCCGAAAGCCGCCTGCGCTTCAACGGCGATTACGGGGCGCTGCTGGCCGAAGCGGGCGCGGATTGCCTGAGCCTGCGTTTCTACACGCGCACAGGCGCTCCGGTGGATGAACTGGTGCTGACTGGGACAAGTAGTTGATTCACCACCAGGACAGTGGAAAAAGGGTTCTCACGACAGAGGCGCGGGGACGCAGAGAGACTACTGAAAAGACTCTCTGTGTCCTCCGCGCCTCTGTGGTGGATTTTTACGGCATCCCGGCCGCTCAGCTTTTGTTGGTCAGGTGACTGATTTTCACAGCAGTGGGGGTTTCTCCATGTCGGCGTAGTCGCTGCTCACCTCGTGCCAGGCGCGGCCGATGCGGCGCATACCCTCGTCAATTTCGGCCGGGCGATGCACCGCGTAGTTCAGGCGCAGCCGGTAGGTGCCGCCGCCTGCCGGGTAGAAGATGCTACCGATGGCGTAGGCCACGCCGTGCTGAATGGCGCTGATATACAGTTCGGCCGCCGTTGGGCCGCTGCGCGGCAGTTCGATCCACAAATACAGCCCGCCATCCGGTGATGACCAGCGCGTGCCCGGCGGCAGATGGCGTTCGCAGGCCTCCATCGCCGCATCGCGCCGCCTGCGCAGTTCGCGGTTGTTGCGCTCCAATTGCTGCGACAGCAGGCCGCGCTCGATCAGGAAATGCACCGCGCGCTGGTTCAGGCCGGGCGTCGAGATATCGGCCGCCTGCTTGACGCGCACCAGCCGTTCATAGTGGTAATGGTCGCTGATGACGTAGCCGATGCGCATGCCGGGCAGCAGATTCTTGGTGAAGCCGCTGGCGTGAATGACCACCCCCTGATCATCGAGCGCCTTCAGCGGCGGCAGCGGCTCGCCGTCGAAGCGCAGCTCGTGATAGACGCCGTCCTCCAGCACCGGGATATTGAATTCGCCGGCCATGTTCAGAAGCTGGCGGCGGCGGTGCAGGCTCATCACGCGGCCCGTCGGGTTCTGGAAGGTGGGCATGACGAAGATCAGGCGCGGCTGGCGTTCCAGCACGTAGTTCTCCAGCATGTCAATGCGGATGCCGTCCTCGTCAATCGGGATGCCGTGCAGGTTCACGCGGCGGGCGCGGGCGATGTCAATCATGCCGAGATAGGTCGGGTTCTCGGTGACGATAGTCTCGCCTTCCGACAGGATCGACTGCACGACCAAATCGAGCGCCTGCTGCGTGCCGCCCGTAATCAGCACCTGGTTCGACGTGCAGCGGATGCCGAGCGCACTCACATAATCGCGCACCGCGCTGCGCAGCGGGCCGTAGCCTTCGGTCTGCTCATAACCGAGCGCCCGCGCGCCATCGCGATCCAGCGTGACCTCGATGGCGTGCCGCAGCGCATTGACCGGGAAGAAATCGAGCGGTGGCGACCCCTGGCTGAAGTTGATGACGCCGGGTTTGCGCGCCAGCCGCATGAGCTCTCGCAGCGAACGGTCGCCAATCGGCGCGGCGTCGGCCTGCGATTTGAGTGCGGACGGGCTTGCTTCGGCCAGCATCACGCCGCCGAAATCTGGGCTGCCCGTCCCGTTCGCGCTGGCGGCCCGTTCGCCCGCCACGAAGGTGCCGCGCCCGGCATGGGCGCTCAGATAACCTTCGGCGCGCAGTTCGGCATAGGCATTCACCACGCTGATCCGGCTGATGTTGAGCTGCTGCGCCAGGTCGCGGCTGGCCGGCAGGCGCGAGCCTGATGGCAGCGAACCGCTTTCGATTTGCGCCCGCACATGGCGGATCAACTGGCGATAGATGGGTTCCTCGCTGTTGCGATCCAGCCCGACCGGCACAAGTACGTTGGTCACGCCGCGACTCCCGAACTACGCGGCCTGCCAGCCGCAAATGTACGAATATTCACATTGGTATTATACCGGCTTGCGGCCCATTTCATACCACTGAATGCCAATCGAAGCGTAATCCAAGCGTTCGGAAGCCAGGCTTACTACAGCGAATTTGTGCGTGCTGGCGAACCTCCCGCGCTCCGCTTTTCTCCCCCTCTGCCAGAACGGAGAAGGGGTTGGAGGTGAGGTTTCTTTCGGGAGGGGTGAACGGCCCGCGAAGCAAGCTGATTTCCCTCTCACTGAGGGAGACGGACTAAGGGTGAGGGCGTGTTACGCCTGCTGCTTGCCTCCGAAATAATCATGCCTTGTATCACTCCAAACCGAGTCCTATCATGCGTAAGTTTTCCTCGCAATCAGTTCCCATCCCCGAAGGAGGATAGTGTGTCCGGTCATGCGAAATCCGCTTCCAGCCCGAACTCCGCCGCGAAGAATGCAAACTCCCGCCTGGTAACAGTTTCTATTCTGGCGGCACTCGTCGGCGTGGTCGCCGGTTTCGCGGCCTTCATCCTGGTCTCCCTGATTGGCTTGATCAGCAATCTGGTTTTCTATCAGCAGGTGAGCTTTGAAATCCCCAATCTGGCGGATAACGACCTCGGCCTGCTCGTCATCGTCGTCACCGTCGCTGGCGGCCTGATCGTCGGCCTGATGGCGCGCTATGGCACGTCGAAGATTCGCGGCCATGGCATCCCCGAAGCGATGGAAGCCATCATCATCAACCGCAGCCGCATTTCGCCGGTTGTGATGTTCCTCAAGCCGATTTCTGCCGCGATTGCGATTGGCACCGGCGGGCCGTTCGGCGCGGAAGGGCCGATCATCCAAACCGGCGGCGCGTTCGGCTCGATCATCGGCCAGTTCCTGCATGTCACGGCGGCCGAGCGCAAGGTACTGCTGGCCTGCGGCGCGGCGGCCGGTATGGCAGCTACCTTCAGCACGCCGATTGCCGCGGTCATCCTGGCGATTGAGCTGCTGCTGTTCGAGTTCAAATCGCGTTCGTTCATCCCGCTGGTGATCGCGACGACCCTCGCCACGACCGTGCATTTCGGCCTGATGGGGCGCGGCCCGATGCTGGCCGTCAACCCGCTCGATTTCGGCATCCCGAACGGCCTGCCGTACTATGTCATGCTGGGCGTGATCTGCGGGGTGTTCGCGGTCGGCTACAGCAAGGCGCTCTACTGGTTTGAAGACCTGTTCGAGCGCCTGCCGTTCAACCCGATGTGGTGGCCGGCGATTGGCGGCCTGGTACTGGGCATTGT
The DNA here is from genome assembly GCA_016788435.1 of Anaerolineae bacterium. Lineage (GTDB taxonomy): Bacteria > Chloroflexota > Anaerolineae > Aggregatilineales > Phototrophicaceae > Flexifilum. The sequence continues at coordinate 8,996 of JAEURB010000484.1, forward strand.
CGGCTATTTTCTGCCGGTTGTGCTGGGCGTCGGTTACAGCAATATTTCCGGCATCATCAACAACGAATTTCCGGTCAATGTGCTGCTCTCCATCCTCATCTTCAAAAGCCTGGTGCTCTTCGTCACGCTCGGTTCTGGCACTTCCGGCGGCTTGCTGGCCCCGACCTTCATGGTGGGTGCGGCGCTCGGCTCGCTTTTCGCCATCACCGTCAACGCCATCATCCCCGGCGCGAATCTTTCGCCCGGCGCCTTCGCGCTCGTCGGCATGGCAGCCGTGTTTGGCGCGGCCTCGCGCGCGACCTTCACCTTCATCATCTTCGCCTTCGAACTGACCCGCGATTACAACTCGATCCTGCCGCTCATGCTGGTCTGCGTGATCGCTGAACTAATCGCGCTGCGCTTCATGAAGAACTCGATCATGACCGAAAAGCTGGCGCGCCGGGGCCTGCGCATCCAGCAGGAGTACGAAGCGGATGTGCTGACGCAGGTGACGGTGGCCGAGGTGATGGATACCAATCCACCGACCATCCGCGATACCGAACTGGTATCCGACCTGGCCGGCCGCATCGCCAAAAATGACCGCGCACTCACGCGCCGCCAGGGATTGATCATCGTCGATCAGGATGGGGCGCTGGCCGGCATCATCACCCGGGGCGATATCCTGCGGGCGCTCGAGCCAAGCCAGCAAGAGCCAGTCACCGTGCTGGAGGCCGGAAGCCGCACGCCGCTCATCACCTACCCCGACGAACTCGTCCACGACGCGCTCAATACCATGCTCCAGAACAACGTCGGCCGCTTGCCCGTCGTCAGCCGCGAGAACCCGCGCAAGCTGGTGGGCTATCTGGGGCGGGCGGCTGTCCTTGAGGCGCGTTCAAAGCGCCTGCACGAGGAGAGCGTGCGCGAGCCGGGCTGGCTGCACACCTGGCGCTCCGCCGATACGGTCAAGCACCAACCCGCGCCCGACGAAGTACAGGAAGAAATCCAGGACGTGGAAGCGGAAGACCGCGCCGGTCTGGTCTAGCGCCACCCGCATCGTCCACGCCCGAACCTCACCTCACGCCCTGCTTTTCTCCCCCTCTCGCTTTTCGGAGAGGGGGTTGGGGGTGAGGTTGCTTTTGCGTCCATCCAGTTCACCATGTTTTCGCCTGCTTTCCGCGCGCCCGTGCTATGCTGAACGGTGATCAGCTTGCCGCGTGAAGCATCCGTTGTCCGCTATTCTGTCCGGCTGTCCGGCCGGTTTCTCTCTCAAGTGTCTGTCCGGCTCTTTGATTCTGTCCGGCCGTCCGCACTTTCATAGGCTCGCTAATAGTGCCGCCGCCAATACGATTCTCCCCCGCGCCCCGCGCAGTTTCCCCCTCCGCTCCGCTGCGCTGCGTAGAGGGGGGCTAGGGGGTGAAGTTGCCATCGGACTGAAGCTGCGCCCTGCGCCCTGCTTTTCCCCTCTCCCCGCTTGCGTGGGAGAGGGGGCAGGGGGTGAGGGGTTTGGTGCAGGGCGTGAGGTCGTGGCCTACTTCCGCCGCTTGTCCAGCACCGCCGGGTTGACCACGTTCTTCACGTCGTCGCGCAGCAGCGCATCCACTACCAGCTTCGCGGCATCCACCGACACCGTAATCTGCGCGTCTTCGGTGCTGGCCGCCAGATGCGGCGTATGCACCACGTTGGGCAGGTGCAGCAGCGGGTTATCCGGCTTCGGCGGCTCCTCGGCATACACATCGAGCGCCGCCCCCGCCACCTGCCCGCTTTGCAGCGCCTCGGCCAGGTCGGCCTCGTTGATCAGCGCCCCGCGCGCCGCGTCAATAATCCGCACCCCGCGCTTCATCCGCGCCAGCGACTCGCGGTTGATCATCTCGTGATTTTCCGCCGTCAGCAGGGCGTGCAAGGTGATGAAGTCGCTGCTGTGGAACAGTTCGTCCAGGCTCACCAGCTTCACGCCGAGGTCGGCCACCAGATCGGTGGTGAGAAACGGGTCGTGGGCGACGACCGTCATCTCGAAGGCCAGCGCGCGCTTGGCCACCGCCCGGCCGATGCGCCCGAAACCCACAACGCCGAGCGTTTTGCCGCGCAGCTCGACGCCGCTGAACGACTTGCGATCCCATTTGCCGGCGTTCATAGACGCGTGCGCCTGTGGAATGTGCCGCGCCAGCGCCAACATCAGGCCGAAGGTGTGCTCGGCAGTCGAAATCGTGTTGCCGTCCGGCGTATTGACGACGACGATGCCCAGTTCGGTGGCAAGCGGAATGTCCACGTTGTCTACGCCGACGCCAGCGCGGGCGATGATTTTGAGCTTCGGCGCGGCGTGCAGCACTTCGGCGTCAATCTTGTGCGCGCTGCGAATGACCAGCGCATCAGCGTCCGGCACGGCGGCCAGCAGCGCCTCACGCGTTATCTGCCCGTCTGCCGCGTAGGTAATCGAGTCGCCGGCTGCCTTCAACACCTTCACGGCGTTGGCGTGCATATTATCCGGCACGAGGATGTGGTAGGTCATCGAGCAACTCCCAAGTGCTGAGTACTGAGTGCTGAGTACTGAGTCAGGAACGAACAAGCGATGAGAGCGGTGACTTTGCGGAAGTGACTCGCGCAGAGGTTTCCACTCAGCACTCAGCACTTCTTTTTAACTACTGCGTTTCCAGAAACTCATCCAGCCCTTCGAACACCGCTTCGAGCGTGCCAATTTCCATGTCGCCCATGTGCGCGATGCGGAAGGTCTTGCCCTTGATTTGGCCGTAGCCCTTGTCCATCGAGTAGCCCTTGCCGCCCATGAACTTCGCCATCGCGTCCACATCGAAACCGCGCGTATTGCGGATCGCCGACACGGTGGGCGAGCGGTAGCCGTCTGGCGCAAACATGCTCATCCCGGCCGCATCAGTCCACTGCATGGTCAGGTCACGCATCATCAGGTGGCGCATCCAGCGGTTTTCCAGCCCCTCGGCGGCGATAGCGTCCAGCTGCGCGTCGGCGGCGAACATCAGCGAAATCGGCGGGGTCGAAGGCGTGTTATTTTTCGCGGCCGCCGCTTCCAGTTCGAGGAAGTCGAAGTAGTAGCCGCGGTGAGTGACCTCTTTGGCGCGGTCGAGGATGCGCGGGCTGCACGTCGCCAGCGCCATACCAGGCGGCAGCGCGAACGCCTTCTGCGACGAGGTGAGGGCCATATCAATGCCCCAGTCGTCCACCCGCAGCTCCGCGCCCAAAAAGCTGCTGACGGTGTCCACCAGCAGCAGCGTGTCGTCGTAACGATGCACGACCTCTGAGATGGCCTGGATCGGGTTGATGACGCCGGTGCTGGTTTCGTTGTGCACCACGCACACGGCGTCGTAGTGCTCGCGGCGCAGCGCCTCTTCGACCATTTCTGGCGTGTGAGCCTGGCCCCACGGCACTTCGATCACATCCACCGTTTTCCCGTTCAGGCGGCTCACATCGGCCCAGCGCGCGCTGAAGGCCCCGCCGGCCAGATGCAGCACCTTCCGCCCGTCGCGGATGCAATTGCGCGACGCGCCTTCCCACAGGCCCGTGCCCGACGAGCCGCTGATGAAGACGCGGTTTTCGGTGAGGAACACGGCGCGCAGCTTTTCCTGCAGGCGGGCGAACAGTTCGCTGAAGGCCGTCGAGCGGTGACCGATCATCCACTGAGCCTGCGCATCGAGTATTTCCGGGCGCACTTCTACCGGGCCGGGGATGACGAGAACCTTGTGCGATTGGCTGCGCATACGCTGCATCCTGTACCTTATGAATGATAGGGTGCGAAAAATTGTAATGGCGCGCTGGAAGGCAAACAACCCGAAGACAGGCCTGTCATGTTTGTGCATTCCCGATACACAGCAGAAGTTGCCGGGGCATTTCAGCGAGGATATTTCCCGTCCATCAAGCCTGTTTGAGAGTGGCTTCCTACGCCTTTTCTACGCCTTTCGGAGCATGACACGGAACTTGCCGGCGCTTAGGATAAGCTAATGAGTACGTTGGCCCGGAAGGCCTGCTTGCCTGTTGTCCGGTTGAACGTCAGCGCCAGGATTCACATCGCCAGACAATTCGCGGAGGAACAATGATGAAACGCCTGTTGGCACTCGTGTCGCTCATGCTTTTGCTCACTACGGCCGCCGCCGCTCAGGGCAGCCCGTACATCGTGATTACGTCTCCCGTTTCAGGAACCGTGATCCCTAACCCGCAGTCCGGCGTATCCGTTACTGGAACCGCCGGTTTCCTCAACGACGTCATCACCATTCAGGCGCTGGATATCAACAACAACATCCTCGCGCAGACGACCACCAATAATCCGCAACCGGAAGGCCAATGGGCGGCGTCGCTGGCGGTGAACTACACCGGAGAGGGCGCCATCGTCGCTCTGTCGGGGAACAACGCCACGGGTTCGGTGGATGCCACGGCCCGATCCTTCGTCACCTTCGGGTCGCCGCAGCCCGTTCAACCGCTGCCGGCTACTCTGCCACCGCCCACGCAACCGCCGCCGCCTACGCAACCACCCCAGCAGCCGCAGTCGGCCTCCATCTCGATCAGCAGCCCGCCGAATGGGGGCGTCGCTGATGTGACCAGCGGCACACTGACGGTGACCGGCGCGGCGTTCAATGTGTTTGAGAACAACGTCATCGTGCAGGTACGCGACGCTTTCAGCCGCGTGCTGATGCAAACGGCCACGACGGCCAATGCGAGCGGCGCGTGGGCCGCGTATTTTTCGCTGCTCATCGCCAACGGCACGCAGGGCAGTATCCGCGCCTGGGCGCAGTCTCCGGCCGATGGCAGCGTCATGGCCGAAGCCGTGGTCAACGTCACCTTCACGAGTACCTGCACGCCGCGCACCGATTGGCCGGTCTACACCGTGCAGCCAGGGGATTCCCTGCTCACGATTGCGACTCAGGTGGGCAGCACG
>JAEURB010000009.1 GCA_016788435.1 Anaerolineae bacterium
ATCCTGCGGCGACAGCGAGATAACCGTTCGCGCATTCTTGAGGTTCTGGCTGGCTTCGGCCAGGCGGGCGGCCTGCGGCGTCAGCATCAGCAGTTCAGGGCTGCGGCGCAGCACTTCCAGTTCCTCGTTCTCGAAGGCCAGGCGCATGCGGCTGCGCGCCAGTTCATCCTCGGTGCGCTGGCGGGCGAGTTCTGAGTCGCTGGCGAACTGGACCTTCTTCAACTCGGCCCGCTTGAGCTCCAGCTCGTGTTCCATCTCGGCGATCTCGCGGTCGGCCTGGAAGCGGGCGCGCGCCGCACGCACACGGGCTTCCTGATTGACCTGTTCGGTCTGTTCGAGCAGGCGGGCGGATTCCTGCTGGCGCAGCGCATCGGCGATCTTCGGGTCCATTGGTTCGAGCGACTGAATGGCCAATGAGATCAGCTCGATGCCGAAGCGTTCACGAATCTCAGCCAAATGGCCATCGATCGAAGCCTGAATGGCTGGCGACGAGATGGCATGAATCTCGGAGCGTTCGGTGAACTCCTTGACCAGCGCCTGAAGCAGAATACGTACCTGGTCAACGGCGCGGGCGACGGTTTCGGTGTCCCAGCCGCCGACGCGAATCAGCGCCTGAATGTGCTCGGCTGAAGGGGCGGCCGAACCGACGAGCTTGATGCGAACCGCCAGATTTCCGAGCGTAGCCGCCTCGACGGTGAGCGCCAGCGGGGTGGTGGTGCGCTTCAGGGGCAGGCTGAAGTGGCGCGGGTAGAGCAGCCCTTTGCGGAGCTTGAACGTGCCGCGCGACTCGTGCAGCACGATTACATCGGGCCGCCGGATGCGGAACTCGAACAGCACAATCACCAGAATGACCAGCAGCACGCCAGCCAGCGTGATCCCTGCGATAATGTCCATAGTGCTCAACCTCTGTCATCGCCTGAATAAAGCAAGGCGCAAGGATGGCGGGTTTACAAGCTGCCCCATCATCCAGCGCCGGAGTTTACGTCCGGTTGTTCAGCAAACGAGTCGCGTATGCTAGCCGGGCGAATACGGCTCCATCCTGTTCGGCCTCGGCTGCTGTGCCGCGTTGGAAGTGGCGCATTATACCCGAATTGCGGCAGTGAGGAGGGGTGTTAATTCAGGCCATTGAATCACAACACCCGCCAGATTCGGCGGGCGCTGTGGATGCTGATTGAGAAGCGTATTAGTAGACGGCGCAGATGTCCTGATTATAGGGAGCGGTCGTCGCCGGAATCCACGGAGCGGGGTTACCGTCTTCCGGGAACAGTTCGAACCACAGCGCGCCACTCACCCGCGTCGAAGTCCGCACGTTCATGGTTGCACCTTCGGGGCCAATTGCGCCGGTCACCGGGCCGTTCGGGTAGGCGTAGAGCGGGGCGTTCGGCTGGGCATTGACTGTACACTCGCCGGGCTGGAACGTGCGCGAGGCAGGCGGCGGGGTGGCGGTTGGCGGAGCGGGCGGCGGCGTAGCGGTTGGCACGCCGGCGCAGTTGCCAGTTGCCAGCACGTAATCCACCGTCAACTGCTGACCGTTGGAGATAGCCCGAATCTGGTGCGGCTCGTTGAAGTAAGTTGTCACCGTGAGGGCCACGACCACGACGAAGTTGCCGCGCGGCGCGATGGACGGGAACGAACCGGTGCTGGTGGCTGTCACCGAACCGGTGCGCAGCGCCACGTCCTGCACGGTCACCGTTCCGGCGTTCGAATTGGTCGAACCGGGGTTGTGGACGTTCACGCGCACCGTGCCGGTCACGCCGCAGGTGAGCGCGCCGCCGTCAATCGAGAGGCCGTTCAGCACGGTTTGCGAGGCGGGCACGGCCGTCGGCGCGGGCGGCAGGGGCGCGGGCGGCGAAACGCGCGGGAGGGACGATGTGTCGCCTATCGTCGTCACCACGGTGGGCGAAACCCAGCCGACGAGACCAGCGGGCAGCCGGATCTGGAACCAGCCAGTGCCGTTGGCGCTGATGGCCAGAGCGGGGGCAACTTCGCCCGCCAACAGGAAGCCAAGGACGGGGCAAGTCGCGTTGTCCACCTGGTCGCAGCGGCGCACATTGACGCTGTTATTTCCGGCCGAGGGCGTTACGCGCGGCGAGCTATCTACCGGCGCTTCTGTGGTTGGTTCAACAACCGGTGTTTCGGTGGGTTGAACGGATTGGCCAAGCCGGTCCATGATGCGCTCAAATTCAAATGCGAAGCGCGTGTTGCTCAGGCGCAGCGGCGAGACGACATCGGTATAGACTTCACCGGCCGCCGTCATCACGTTCACGCGAATCGCATACATGCCGTCCGGCGCATCCAGCGTATTCACTTCGGCCAGCACGTTGTTGATGACTGGAACCGATGACGCCGGGGCAATCGGAATCCACGGCGCGTTGTCCGGGATCGACAGGTCGTTGTTCAACGGAATGGCTTCGACGAAGTAGAGTGCGAGGTCGGGAACATTAACCGTGCCCAGTACGGTCACCATGCCCCATAGCTCACTGACGGGCTGCGGCCAGACGATTTCGACGCCGGAGTCAGAAACCGGAGTCACCGTCTCCTGCGCGGCAACCGCTACGCCAAGGGTGAGCAACAGTATGGCAACTGACAAGAGTATCCGTTTCATGGTTTTCTCCAACAGGTTAGAAAACGAAGAACGTGAACGTATGACTAGCGAAGACTAACGCAAACGGCCGCGATTTGCAGGTTGTAGCCTGACGATTACTCTACTCTGTGTACATTCGGATCATTCTGGCCGGTCAGCCTTCCCAGGGAACGGCCGGCCGGTCCAGCAGGGTGCGGGCGAAGGCGACGAAGCGCGCGGCATCGCCGAAGTTGGACGCGATACCGAGCGAAATACGCACCGCGCCGGACGCCTTGCCATCCATTACCGTGATGAACTCCTCGAACGTCATGCGGCCGTGGCCGTGGAAGTGTGGGGCCATATCTTCGGGCGTGAGGCTGTTGATGACCTCGCCCGCGCCGGGGTTGCAGAAACAGCCGGTGCGGAGGGAAATATTGTCGAGATTGGCCTGCTGCTCCACCCAGCGCCAGTCCATGAGGCGGTTCTCCGGGTCGTAGAAGTTGACCGTCACCGTGCCGCCGCGCCCCTCGATGCCTGCCGGGCCATAAAGCCGAATCAGCGGCCGGCCATTAGCATGATGCAAGGCCATTAACTCGTCGATCAACCAGCCCGCGAGGCAGGAAACGCGCTCGTGGATCAGCGGGACGCCCACGCCTTCGAGGTAGCGCAGGCCAATTTCGACGGCCGGCAGGATGAGGTAGTTGATCGTGCCGTCCTCAAAACCTGCCGCCCCCTCATGCAGGAAATGGCCCTGCCCCTGTACCGAGGCGAAATCAATCGTGCCACCGGCGAACCAGGGGCGCTGGAGCCTGGCCAGCGCCTCGCGGCGGGCAATCAGGCAGCCGACCCCGGTGGGATAGCCGAACATCTTGTAGAAGGACAAGTCTACGAAATCCGGCTTCCACACGCTCAGGTCGAGCACGTTGGTCGGGGCGAAGGCGGCCGCGTCGAGCAGCACGTCCCAGCCCAACGACTGCGCCTCGGCGATCCATTCCAGCGGATGCTGTACGCCGGAGAAATTCGACTGCGCGGGGTAGGCGAACAGGTTATTGGCGTGTGGATCGGCGGCCCGCAGCGCCGTCTTCAGGAAGGCCTCATCGGCGCGCAGGTCGGGCGGGATGACCGGTATATAGGTCACTTCAGCGCCACGCGCACGGGCGAACTCGCGGATACCGTTGACCGAGTTGTGGTTGTCGAAAGTCAGCAGATAGTGGCTGCCGGCCGCGAACGGATAGGACTCGCCCACCAGTTTGAGCGCCCCGCTGGCGTTCATCGTGAAGATGGCGACGTATTCATCGGGCGAGGCATTGAAGTAGCGCAGCACATACTCGCGGGCGCGCTCATCGAGTTCAGTCGCTGCCCGCGACGTGGGGTTGCTGGAGTGCGGATTGCCGAACACACCGCGCTGGAGCATGGTCATGTGCTCACGCAACTGCGAGTCGGCATACAGCCCGCCGCCCGTGTAGTCGAGGTAGACGTGATTCTGTTCGTTCAGCCGGGCGTACTCACGCCCCCGCAGGTCATCGAGAGCGGCTGTCGCGGCGTAGGCCGGCCAAGCTTCCAGAAAGGCGCGAAAGGCGGCGTCCTGCGCCACTGATGCTTGCCCGATAACCATGCCGCACCTCTTTTCCTGCGTTTCTGACGAGCCAGCCGGGATTCTACCACGCGGGGCGGGTGAATTCCGCAGCAGGTGCGGCGCGTCAATTCCCTTTTTCCGCCCGGATTGTTATAGTGACAGTCTGCCTACATCAGTGACAGCCCAGTCCATGACGGCGGAAACACCCACCACGCCACCCACCCGAACGCTGTATGGCTGGCTGCGCCTGTTCTCCTCGCCGGTCGGCGCGGCGGCCGTCACCAGCCTGCTGGCGCTGGTGGCTTCGGCCTTGATTTACCGCATCCTGCCGAAAGCCGATGCCGGCGCGTTCGCGCTGCTGACGGCCTTCGTCCAGACGGTGCTGATCCTCGGCGGGCTTGGGCAGTCCACGCTGACGCAGCGCGTGTACAGCCGCGCGGAACCCGGGGCGTTCCGCTGGCGTACCGACCTCGACCGCCAATTACTGGTCATCCTGCCCGTCAGTCTGCTGATCAGCCTGCTCATCGCCCATCTCTATCAATTGCCGGCGCTGGAGACGCTCTTCGTCCTGGCGGGCGCGCTGCTCTGGAATCAAATCGTCACATCCGGCTCGATGCTGGCCGCCAACCGCCGCTATGCCTGGGCATCGGCCCTGCCCCGCCTGCCGAACGGGCTGCTGATCGTTCCGGCAGCGCTCATCGCGCTGATTCCCGCGCTGGCCACGCTGGATGCCGCGCTGGCCGGGCTGTTGGGGGCCGCGCTGGCCTCGCTGGCGCTGAGCTGGTTCGGGCTGCGGCGGCTGCCGATGACAGGCGATCGCACGATCAGCCTGCGCCAACGCGGTTATGGACTGGTATTTCTGGCCAACCAAACGGCGACGCTGGTGCCGGATTACCTGCTGCTGGCCGCCGCCGGTTTGTACGCTCCGCCCGAGGACCTCGCCCTGTATGGCGCGCTGCTGCTGCTCTTCCGGCCCACGCAACTGCTGCAGAACGTGCTGGCGCAGGTGCTGACGACCGAGCTGGCCCGCGCGCAGCGGCCGCGCCTGGGCCGGATCTTGCTGGCGTTCACGGCCGCCGCCGCGCTGATTATTACCGGCGGCATCCTGCTCGCCGGGCCAGCAACTCAGGTCGCCTATGGTGGCCGCTACACGCCCGCGCTAACCCTGATCGCTTTCGTCAGCCTGGCCAGCGGGCTGGATGTACTGGAGACGCTGCCGCGCAGCTATCTCGTCGGCCGGGCCAGCCGCCGCGTGCTCGGCTATTTCGGCGTGTCTCAGTTCGCCATCGCGGTGATCGGCCTGCTGATTGGGCTGGCGCTTGTTCAGGAATGGGGCATTGAAGGGGCGGCGTTCGGCGCAGTTCTGATCTTTGTTGCACGAAACGTGGTGAGCCTCGCGGGGTTCGCTGCCACGCGGCTTCAGGAACGCCCGCGCAGCACCACCCAGTAGGCCGCGCTTTCGCCCCACAGCCAGCCCAATTCGCCCACCAGGACGACCGGCCAGGTGAGAGCGTACCAGCCCAGCCATCCCGCCCGCGCCCCATTCCGCACACGGCGGGCCATCAACTTGACGATGCGGAGCGGCAGAATGCTGATCAGCCACCAGATCAGCACGCGGACGCGCGGCCAGCGATCATGTGTCATACGCAGGTGGCCGAATTCGCGCCCACGGCGGAACCGTTCACGAAACAGGCTGCCGATATCCTGGTCATGGTGATGGGCGACTACCGCGCGCGGTTCGAACCACAACTCATTCCCGGCTTCGCGCAGCGCCCAACTCAGCGTGGTATCGCCCAGCATCCGGTCATCAGGGAAGCCGCCTACCTGGGCGAAGGCCGCCTTCGAGACGCTGAAATTGATCGATGGGCCGATTTCCAGCGGCCGGCATGGGCCGCCCGGCAGCCAGTTATCGAACTTGCACAGGTGAACGCCCACGTCCAGCCAGCGCCGCCCCAGGCAGTCCACACCGCCAATGATGGTGTGTCCGGCCGCCTGATACGCCTGCTCGACGTGCGCCAGCCATTCGGGGTGAGCCAGGATATCGGGATCGGTGAAGACGAGCAGATCACCGGCCGCCCGCTGCGCGCCCAGATTGCGCGCCTCGTGCGGATACAGCCGCTTATTCGAGCGGATCAGCGTGATGCGGGGTTCGGTGTTTCGGGCAATCTGCCAGGTCGCATCATCCGGGCTGCTGTCCACCACAATCAACTCATCGGCCAGCCGCGTTTGCGCAAGCAGCGACTCAAGCGCAGCTGCAATCGTCTTTTGCGACCGGTAGGCCGGAACGATGACGGAGATGACCGGCACTAGTCCACCTCATCGCGCAGCGCGTTCAACTCGTAGAACAGGAACTGCTCGCGGGTGTGGCCTTCGCCCAAGAGCAAGCCCATCGTTTGGCCGCACACCGAGGCGACTTCGACGCAGAAGATGGCCGGCAGCGCGGGAAGCAGCAGCGGGAGCAGCGCAGGCCGTTTGGCAGCCGTATTTCGCATCAGGCGGGCGGCGCGCACGAAGGGGATGAGCGGGGCACCAATAATACGCTCCGCCCGCTGGCGGGCCGTCCAGCCCTGGGATTTACCACGCAGTGCGCCAAACAACCGCGAGAAGATGTAGTCGCCCTCGATAAAGGTCAGTATGATGTGTTCGTTGGCGTGGGCGAAACGGGCGTTCGGCTCCAGCAGCAGGCGACAGCCACGCTCGGCCAGGCGCACATTCAGCAGGGATTCGATTTCGAGCAAATCCAGCAAGTCAGGGCCGAGGCCGAGCACTGCATCGCGCCGGTAGGCCGAGTTATTACCCTGCAGGATCAGGCGCGGCCCGCGCACAGCGGGGGCGACGTATTCCGGGTAGTTCATGTTGAACAGCGCATCGCCCAGCCCGCCCGGATTGAGCGCGTGAACTTCCGCGCCGACGCCCGCCCAATCGCCTGAGTTGAAGGCGTCAATCAGCGCCCCCGCCCAGCCGGGAAACGCCATTGCGTGTTCTTCGAGGAAGGCCACGAACGGCGCATTCGCGCGGCGAAACCCCTCCAGGCGCACCGCGCCGATGGAACTGGGATAGCGCATCGGGATGACCGTGACGGCCGGATGATCGCTACCGGGCAGCGGCGGGCAGGCATGATGCCCAAAGTCAAAGAGCAGGATTTCGAGGCGATCAATCGCCGCCTGTTCGAGCACCGAACGCAGCACACGTTCAGCGCGCTGCCGCCGTCTGTCCAACATCAGTACCACGGTCAAGTGTGCTGTGCTCATGGACACTCCATGACATAGGATCACAAAGACAAGACTGAATATAGCGAAGGCGATAGATGAGTTCCAGCGGGCCTGGCTGCAACCGCACACGACGCGGATTGGGTATACTCGGCACTGTAAACGGGTAGCTGGCAGC